>CAZSWX010000058.1:6335-8919 GCA_964610865.1 uncultured Enterobacteriaceae bacterium | reverse complement strand
AGCGCAATATCGGCACGGTCGACGCGAAGGTATATATCAGTAAGTTCCATAAGGAACGATCGATAATCGTTTGAGAGTATAGAGTCAAGCTTGACGTTGTCTGGTCACACTACTAGAGTTTTGAGCGTTCAACCACTTCACAACTGAGACATAAGGAGATGGTATGGCAGGTGCTCTCGCAGGTGTAAAGATTGTAGAATGCGGAGAAATGGTTTCTGCTGCGTACGCCAGCAAGCTAATGGCTGACATGGGGGCTGACGTAGTGAAAATCGAATCGCCTCATGGGGGAGACGAGGCACGGCGCCGTGGGCCGTTTCCGGGTGGGCGACCTCATGACGAAAAAAGTGGACTGTACCTTTTTTTGAATACTAACAAGCGTGGTATTACCCTTGATCTCGAAGAGAGTAAAGGCCGCGAAATATTCCATAGCCTGATTCGGGACGCTGATCTTTTAATTCACAATATACACCCGAAAAGAATGTTGGGGCATGGTCTCGACTACCCGGTATTGGCGCAAGTAAACCCTGGTTTGGTGATGACATCCATCACTCCTTTTGGGTTGGATGGTCCTCACAGAAATTATGAGGCTTCCGACCTGACTCTATGGAACGCAGGTGGCCTATGCTTTCTGAATGGTGGTGGTCCCGGCACCGACCATTTGCCACCGCTTAAGGCTTTCGGCCAACAAGCCGGATTTACAGCGGGTGTGCATGCCGCTGTTGCGTCCCAAGGCGCTTTGTTCGCAAAAATACGTCAGGGGTGTGGTCAGCATGTAGAATTTTCTACACAAGAGTGTCTTATGGGAATTTCAGAGTTTGGTACCGTGATGGCCTCCTATGCAGGAATGGCGGTGACGCGATTAGGACATAAACCGATACAGCCCCTTGATTTACTGGAATGTAAAGACGGGTGGATATTTGTGTGCTGTGTGGAGGAGCACCACTGGCAGTCGTTTGTAGAACTCATGGACAGTCCGGAGTGGGCAAACGAGCAAATTTTTTCAGACCGTCTCAAACGGGGAGAGAGCTGGGACGCACTCAAATTGCTCGTACAGGAGTGGGTCAAGGATTTTACTGTTGAAGACTTATATTTGAAGGCGCAGGCGCGGCGTATCCCCTTTGCTCCTGTATCCACGATGGGGTATTTGCTCAACTCGGAGCATTTGAGGGCCAGAGGGTTTTTTGTCCAACTTGCCCATCCAGAAGCGGGTGAACTCACTTACCCAGGTGGGCCGCATAGATGTTCGAAGACCCCCTGGAAATTGTCTGATCCGGCACCCTGTTTGGGACAACACAACAACGAAGTGTTCACTGAAATCGGATTACGAAAAACCGATATTAAAGAGTTGCGCCACCACGGGGTAGTTTAGGTAATAGAACGCTGAGTTTGGGAGGAATAATGTACCGACCACCATTGGATGGTATACGTGTTTTGGACTTTTGCTGGGCCTGGGCGGGGCCGTACGGGGCCTTACAACTGGCGCATATGGGTGCGGAAGTGATTCGAATCGAGAGCGCAAAGAGACTGTGCCCGTCACGGCTGATACCACCCTGGCCAGATAATGAAGAGGGAATCAACCGGGCCGGTTATTTCAACCAATATAATCAAGGCAAACGGTCTATTACACTGGATCTGAAGACGCCCGAGGCCATAGAAGTCGTAAATCTGCTCGTGTCCAAGACGGACATTGTCATGAACAACTTTGCTTCCGGGGTGATGGAGAGATTAGGACTCGGTTACCACGAACTGACGAAGGTTCGGAGTGACTTAATTATGGTGTCGTTGCCAGGGTATGGTACGAGTGGCCCGGAAAAAGACTTTGTTTCGTATGGTCCCCCGCAGGTGGCGCAGAGTGGCCTGTCCGAACTGACCGGTTACGTCGGCGGTGACCCGATGATGGCCGGCTTTTCGTATGGCGATCCGAATGGTGGGGTGCATGCTGCCTGCGCCGTCATGAGTGCCTTGCTGTACCGCGAAACGAGCGGGGAAGGCCAGTACATTGATTTGTCTCAATGGGAAGCGGCCATCATGTTGCTACCTGAGGCCGTCATGGATTTTAGTATGAACCAAACGCAACCAGAGCGGGCCGGTAACCGGGATGCACACATGGCGCCGCACGGAGTATTTCGATCAAAAGGCGAAGACCGGTGGGTAAGTATATCGATCCGTAACGATCAAGATTGGGCGCGATTCTGTAAAGTCACAGGAAATGAAGGTCTCATCTCAGACCCACGCTTTGCAACGTTGGAATTGAGGAAAGATCATGAGCCTGAGCTCGAAGATTTGGTAACGGCGTGGACCCAGGAACGTACCGCGGAAGAAGCTACGGCAGTTCTCCAAATGGCTAACGTCGCAGCGTATCCGTCCGTTGATGCTATCGACATGGTAAATAGTTCTCACGTAGGCGCACGCGATTTTTTCGTGGAATTAGAACATCCTGAGGTGGGGAAACGTAGGCATATGGGCATACCCTGGAAGATGTCTATGACACCGTGTGAGGTTCAGCGTCCCGCACCGTGCCTTGGACAGGACACTGACGCGGTGCTTTCCGAAATAGCCGGGCTAAGCCGCGACGAGATCGAAG
>CAZSWX010000058.1:0-6235 GCA_964610865.1 uncultured Enterobacteriaceae bacterium | reverse complement strand
TCCTGCCCGATCGTCCTGAAACGTCGCAAAGATTTGGCGTCGAAAATATTCACTGGGCAGAAGCGAGTTGGAAGTAGGGTCTATATATTTGAGTGAATCAAAGGACAGATCGAGTCGGTTTAAGTAGTGTGCGACCCAGCCAATGTCGTTTTCAGCGGACACGAGTTTTAGTTCTGGGTGGCGTTCGCAAACCCCGTTATAGATGATGTCTGTTAGCGAGTCCTGTACCTCGTGAATAATTTTCATATTTGACGCTACGCGTCCTTTCCCAAGTTTTATACGTTCCTTGCCGGTCAAAATGTGTAGGCTGACGGGGGTTCCGACGTCCTGAGCCACTGCCCAGTATTTGTCGAATATGCGACTGCTATACGGTACGTCTTTGGGAGAACTCGCGTTAATCATGATACCCTTCAGTCCGAGAGAAACGACGCGTTTCAGTTCGCGAATCGCTTCATCAACGTCATGCATGGAAATTAGACCGAGACCGACCAAACGGGTGGGCGCGTGGCTCACGAATTCAGCGATCCAATTATTATAGGCGCGGAAACAGGCCTATCGTAAATTAGGGTCTTTAAGGTGAAATAAAAACATTCCGAGGGTCGCGTAAAGTACTTCACCAGCCACACCGTCGACATCTTGATCTTTGAGGCGTTCAATGGGATCCCATCCGCTAGGACGGGCTTCTTCATACCCACCCGATTGACTCGTTGCCAGGTCTTTTGGGCTTTTGCCCGCGGCAAACCCGCCACCGATCGGGAATGGTGTTAGCCCCTCTGCAACCAAAAAACTTCCAAGCTTTTCTTGATGGTTCTTTATTACGCGTGGGGCCCGATCTCGGTACCGTTTATTCACACGATTGACCCATAAATCTCCCGGTTCGATCGTGTGTGAATCGGCCGAAAAGATAGCCGATGTTTTGGTTTTCAGGACCATGTGTGGCCTCCTTGCTATGAGGGCGGTTATTGCTTGCTGAGCCCGCCGGAGTCAATTGACCGAGGCGCAAATACTTCCGAGGGAGGCTTGGCTCCCGCGAGACTGTTTGGCACAATGACCAACGTTCTGTTTTTAGGAGAAAGGATTTATTTGATGACAACATCCCTCGGCCCTCATGTCGTAGATGCTGATGCCCATGTTCTCGAGCCTCCAGACCTTTGGCTGAATTATCTAGAGCGGAGTTTTCGGCAGCGTGCTATCCGCATTAAGACGGACAATCGCGGCCTTGAATACCTCGAAATCGATGGCAAAGTCTCAAAACGCAATGCCGGCGGAATGTTGTTTACTTTGGGCGGCTATGGGAAGTCTCTGGAAGAATTGACTCCTCATCCTGACCGGACTTACGCAGGATGTGCACCGCTAGGCTCCATGCAACCGCACGATCGTGTCCGATATTTAGATAATGAAGGAGTGGATGCCGCCGTCCTATATCCTTCGTTGGGACTGTTATGGGAACCCGAAGTTACCGACATTGGGCTGTGCGATGCTTATTGCAGAGCCTACAATAGGTGGATAATTGATTTCTGTTCTGATTCTGCCGATCGCCTGATCCCCATTGCACATATCTCTCTAGGGGATGTCGGGCTAGCCGTAAAAGAGTTGGACCGGGCAGTAAATTCGGGCGCCCGGGGCGCTTTTGTTGCTCCCCATACCATAACTAGAAGGCCACACGGGCACCCAGAACATGATCCGTTTTGGGCAAAGGCGGAAGAGCTTGAAGTATCTATAGGGGTACATCCAACCATTGAACCTCTTCCTCCGATGGCAGCGGCACATTTCGATGGCATGCGCGGACAAAGCTGGTATTTTACGGTGATGTCGTCCGTGGCGGTACAGGCCGCGTTTACTACAATGTTTCAGTATGGCACGTTCGAGAGGTTTCCAAAGCTCAAGTTTATCGTGCTGGAGTCTAGCGCAGGCTGGATTAGCTCCTGGCTAGAGCGTATGGACGCGAAATTTGAATCTATAGGACGGTTTAGCCGGAAAATGAAAAAGCGTCCTAGCGGGTTGTTCAAGAAACATTGTTGGATCTCGTGCGACCCCGATGAAAAGACGGTTCCAGCGATTATTGAGCTTGTCGGTAATACGCGCTTTGTGTGGGCGAGTGATTATCCTCACTCTGAGGCGAAGCCTGGAGTGATGCGAGATCTGGGCGAAATGGCGGCATTACTTCACGGACCGGCTCGAAACAATCTTCTCGGGGAAAATGCTGCTGCCCTATACCAAATCAAGGGACGAAGGAGCCATTAGAGGGAAAAGGGTCGAGTATGCGCTACATTATGTATGGTGCGGGAGCCATAGGAGCCACCATGGGTGCGCGGTTGTTCGGTGCAGGGCACGATGTGGTAATGATTTGTCGTGGGGATCACTTGCGAACCATCCGCTCGAGCGGGCTGACTTTGAAAATCCCCGGCAAAACTTTTAATTATGCGATACCCGTGGTGGAGCATCCGAAAGCGATAGACTTCCAGAACGGTGACGTGGTGGTGCTAACGGTAAAATCCCAAGACACAGAGTTAGCACTCCGCGATCTCTCGGCCGCCACGGGGGATGACTGTCCAGTGTTCTGTGCTCAGAACGGCGTCGAGAATGAACGAATTGCAATCCGCCGATTTTCCAATGTGCACGGCATGGTTGTATGGATGCCGGCGACGTATTTGGAACCCGGGCTGGTCCTGAATCATGCGACGCCTGTAGGCGGTGTACTAGACTGTGGTCGGTACCCACGCGGACTTGACGGACTTACATCGAGGGTGGCCAAGGAACTGACCGAGGCGGGATTTAGCGCATTACCAAATGACAATATTATGCGGTGGAAGTACTCCAAACTGTTGCGTAACTTAATGAATGCTTTCCAGGCTGCCTGTGGTTACGACGCGCGGTCGCGCAAGATCGTGAAAGCCCTGAGAAATGAGGCGCTGGCTTGTTATAAGGCCGCCGGTATCGATTTTGTTTCGGAACCGGAGTTAAGGGATCGCGTCCAATCTACAATGGAGCTCTCTGAAATTGAAGGTCATCCAAGGGGAGGAGGGTCCTCATGGCAGAGTCTAACTCGGGGCTTACAAACCGTCGAAGCCGACTATTTAAATGGAGAAATCGCCATGCTCGGACGTACCTTCAACATAAAAACCCCTTGTAATTCCCTGTTACAGGCCCTCGCAAACGAAATGGCGCGTAATCATCGGCCGGCCGGAAGTTGCACGGTAGTTGAAATAGAAAAACGTTTCGACGACGCTGACAATGGCCGGGAGACGACGTCTACCTGGTGATTCAGTCGGCGTTGCTAATCCGGTATAGTATTCCGATGACATTTTCCTTTGTCTCCAAGCTGCCGGCGTGGATGACATTTACTGCAGGCGAAGTTCCTATTCTCCTCGTAGCGCCGCACGGCGGTCGGCGGCCTGCTGAAGCACCGATCCGCGACAGTATAAAGGTAAACGATCTGTACACTGCCGAATTGACCGTTGATCTGGCCGCTCAGACGAACAGTTTTGCTCTAGTCAACCGGTTCCATGACCGTAATGAACTGGATCTTAACCGGGTAAGCCAAGTAAAACAGGATGCCCCCTGGTTCTTAAATGCGTTGGTCGAGATTTTATCTAAGATTACGCTCGAGCATCCATCAGCTCGTGTGTATTTCGTTCATGGATGGAATGTGGTTCAGCCAGTTTGCGACATTGGTATCGGTTTAAGACAGAAAGGTGGAGCCCTGGTCAGAGCGGGGAGAGGGGAGCCAACCTTAGAGACGAATTTCTTTCGTAATGTTGTTTTACCCTTCAAGGCTCTCGCTGCACGGAATGAAATTGATGTCGCAATTGGAAGACGGTATGCCGCAGCAGCTAAAAACAATTTTATGCAGGTGTTTAGTCCCAGGTTTTTAGACGATGAATCAGCTCAAGTACGGAAATTAGCCTCGATGACTTCAGAAGGAAAGATTAATGCCGCCCAGTTAGAACTTGGGGTAGGCCTTCGGTGGCCGGGGAAACAACGTGATACGTTTGCCCACGTTTTCGGACAGACTTTGGGGAACCACACTAATAATGGGGCTTCGCGAATCCCCGCACGGAAGCGGGATTTTTCAGGATTGTCGTTTTTGGAATCTACTAGTGTTGGCCCCGGTGAGTACGATTCCTTTCTACCGGAGGAGTTGGCAAGAGATCCTTCGAGAGTAGCACTGCATTTTCACGATCCGGGGAGTGGCCTTGGTGTTATGGGTGGCGTTGAGTTCGCTTTGGACTCTCCGGTTTCCTCTGGGCGGCTGCTTCTGTCGCTGGGTGGGACAGAAATGGTCCTTTTTACAGGAGAGGATATAACCGGTAATGATCGAGGAAAAGTGAAAATTGGTCAGTATGTTTGGAAAAGACAACCCAACGGATTATCGATTCGGTATGACGGTACGATAATGCGTTTCGCTCACCCACAAGCTTTCATGAGGCTTGAGGACGGCTTGGCAGCTTCGTGGATAGAGCCGGCAAGCGTCGACTTGCACCTGGAATTTCCTTCTCAGGGTTTGAAGACAAACGCGCTTATCCATCTTTGCAGGCTCACTGGAAGTGTGGAATTTCCAGACAGGAAGTATAGCGTTGACGCGTGGGGATTTTTTGACGTGCTTCGACCAGATGAGGCCGACCGTCTCAAACCCCGCCGCCTTTTGTCGTTGCCGTTCGGTCCTGATCTGGGGATTTTTCTTGTACGGGCCGAGACTAAAGATGGCTACGAGACATCAGGGATTGTGTACCGAGACGGCCGTTCTTTTATCCTGAACCCGGATGACTGGGAGTTGCGGTACACTTTTGAACACGGGCGACCAACTCGTTTTGAACTGGCCATACCCGGCCCGGGCCCGGCTACCCTCGCGTGTGATGGAGAAACCTTGACGGCTATACCCATCGTCCGGCATACGCAGGACGGCCCTGCCTTGGCTGTTACTTTTGGTCTTTCGAAAACAGTTTGGAAAGGCCGTGAAGCCTACGGTATCTACGAGTTCTCTGAGTATCTCAAAGATGCCAACTCCCGTCCCTGAGGAATAAGAAATTTTCTTGGGAACGCGGGTAAGGGTAGTCACCGGGCGCGAGAGTGGAAATGACTCAGTGGGGGATTTTCTATCCGGAAAAAAGGCCGTCGCACACCCTTCATAGGTTCACTCATTTAGGCGATTGCTTGCAAAGCCCCGTCCGAAGATGATGAGGAATTTGTCGCTTTCCCTTTTAGAAAATCAATAAATTTCTCGGCAGCTGGCGTAAACCGCCTACCTTTCTTTGAAATTATTCCGAGTGGCCGCATAAGCACCTCGCCTGTAAAATGGATGACTTTGAGTGTCTCATTGTTGACCTCAAGCGTTACCGAGGCCTCGGGAACGATAGCGATACCTGCGCCAATTTCCACCGCCCGCTTTATGGTTTCGACATTATCCATTTCCATCATATACTGAACCTTGACTCCATGTCGGCGAAACAAGCGATCGAGAGCTCGGCGGGTTGGTATGTCGCGCTCGAAACCAACAAATTCTTGGCCGTTGAGTTTTGACAGTGAGATTCTTTTTAGCGAAGCAAAGTCATGCTGTGGCGCACAAATAAGTACCAGCCGGTCTTCTCGAAATGGGGTGAGGTGAATCTGAGGCCGTTTACTAGGATACGCCACGATGCCAAGATCGATGTCTCCTCTGCTGACGTCCTCATAGATCTTATTGACCCGCGCATACTCCAAGTGAATATTCACATCTGGGAAGGTTTGTAGGTAACTCTTCAGAGGCGATGACAGCTCGTAAAGGCCAACACTATATACGGTTGCTACACGGACTGTTCCGGCGATCGAGTGCGAAAGGCTTTGCAAATTGTTTTCTATTTCTCGGTATTTCTGCACTATATCTTTCCCGGCCTCATAGAGCACTTTACCGGCTTGTGTCAAGCGAACGTTGCCTTTCGAGCGTTCTACTAGCTCTCTACCGTAGCGTTCTTCGAGCCCTCTGATCTGCTGACTAACGGCCGACTGAGTAATAAAATTTTTAGATGCAGCGAGAGAGAAGCTTCCAGTCTCGGCAAGATCACAGAAAACTTTTAATGTTTCGACGTGCATGATCTCTAATAATTGAAAAAAGTTTTTTTTATTTTACTTATAGTTAAAGTTTAGTTAACCTACCAGCCTCGTAACAAAAGTCCAAGTGTTTCTTGTGGAGGATAGCCCCTATGTTTGAACCAGACACTCTCTTGCCGGAGCAGTATTTCAGCTTACTCGGCCGAAA
>CAZSWX010000057.1:0-8932 GCA_964610865.1 uncultured Enterobacteriaceae bacterium | reverse complement strand
ATTCAAAGAGCTCATTTTTGGGTTGCTCATGGGCATGAGTAGTATACCACTTGGATATCACTGAGATGCCTTCTGCCAATTCCCATCTAGGCTCATAACCGAGATTGCTTACTTTTGTGATATCAGGACATCGTCTAGTTGGACTGCCCTTCGCTTTGGAACCCGGCTTAATTCTCAATTTGCAACCAAAATAATGAGCAATCATACGGGCAACTTCTTTAATTGCAATTTCCTGCATTGTTCCTATGTGATAAAGACCTAAATGCTCACCGCGCTCTATTACAGCCATCGTTCCCTCAATAAAATCATCAATATAGACAAATGACCTTGTCTCGTCTCCAGAACCTTGAATAGGGAAGTCAATCAACCTTTCATTAGCAGTTTGAGTAAGTTTATGGAGGCGAAGAATGAATTGAGGTAGTACGTGGGCCCATCCCATATCTGGGCCGTAAACGTTGTGGGGCCGTACGATTGAAACTCTATCAAAATCTATTCGACCGTAATTTATGGCTAAAATTTCGCTAATTATCTTTCCACCGGCATATGAGTAGCGAGGGTTATATATATCTGGAATTGTGAGAGGGACAGTTTCATCAGTGGGAACTACCTGCGCAGACTGATAGACTTCGGAGCTGGACATGAGCATGAATTCTCCTACTCCTGCATTTTTGCATCCATCTAAGACATTGATAATCCCCTTAACGCCTACCTCCAAAACTAATTGAGGACTGCTGTAAAAAAATTCAGTACCATTGATAAAAGCTAAATGGCATACGGCATCCACATTCTTGCATGATTTTGTAACCAGTTCCGAATCACGAATGTCCCCTTCTATTAATTCGATCTCGTTAATCAGATCTCGAAGTCGTCTGGGATTTCCTCTTATATTGTTATCGAGCGATTTTACTCGGTGCCCTTCTTGTAACAAGCGGCGCACCAATGCCGCTCCAATAAAGCCTGTGCCTCCAGTTACAAGATATGTTTTAGACATTCTAAATAACTAACGCTCCGGGATTTTTATACGTACGTTTCTATCCTGGGAGTCCCTATTTTTTCGTAAATTTAGCAGTCCCCATATGAACCAGCGAGAGTATTCTTGAACCCAAGGTATAAGTTTAAATGTCGATTTGCCGCCATATAATCGGTCTATTGAAATGATAGGCACTTCACCAAGTGTAAGGCCCATAGTTTGCGCTTTCATAGCCATCTCGAAGACAACGGCCCACCCAACAGGGCGGGCTTCAAATGGGAAGTCTTTAAAAATATCGCGTCTAAACATCTTGATCCCCGTTGTGGCATCTGTAAGTACACATCCGGCAAGCCAATGGAATAACTTATTCGCGGTTATCGACAATATATATCCCAATCTCGAACCTCCCAAACGATAACCACCGTGTGCGTAGCGAGTAGAACTAACGAATTCGCATCCATCTTCCATTAGTGCAATCATATCGCCGAGGGAAGTCATGGGTCCAGTGTCGTCTGCTAACATTATTGCAATATAATTACTCTTTGCGTTATCTATGCCCGTGAGGAGGGCGTTGGACACCCCAATACCCTTTACATTTAAGACAAGTTTAAACTGCGGATAATCTTTTTTAAACTCGTCAACAACTGGCACACTGTTGTCCTCGGGAAAATCATAAACTAGCAAGACCTCGTACGGAACTTCTACTAAAGCGGCAAGGACCTTGAGAGAGATTCTTAGGTTAGGGCCTTCATTTCTAACTGGAATAATAATACTAACTCGTGGTGGCTCATCATGGTCCCTTGATTCTACTCGAATGTCACCAGATTGGGGCATCATCCTAGGATATCGTTGTAAAAGAATTTGATCTCAGAACAAACTTTAGATACGTTTTCATCGGTCAATGACAAAGCAGATGGAAGCCATAGAGCTTTTGGCAAGGATCTCATGCAGTTGGGAAATCTATCGTCCCCCTCGAGATAACAAGGTTGAGTATGGATAGGATGCCAAAACTTCCGACAATCTATTCCCTTAGTGCGTAAATAAGCTTCCAATTCGTTTCGTTGATCTGCAAGAACATCTAACCATAGAGGTAATTCACCGTTTTCAAGGTCAAATTCAATTAGTTGTACCTGCGAAATTGACCCTAATCCGTATGAATATAATTCATATAGATGACGCATATGAGCCATCCGGTCCTCAAGAGATTCAAGTTGTCCAAGCCCAATTGCCGCCTGCACATTTGTAAGTTTAAAATTGTATCCGATAGTTGGATGCGGATCATCCCCGCCCGTACCGCGCAGTGGCCTTCCTTGGTCCTTAAGTTGGCGCAAACGCTGATGTAACTCTCCATCGTTTGTTGTCACTAGTCCTCCCTGTCCCGTGGTAATCAGCTTCATGGGCGAAAAAGAAAAACAACCAAGGTTTCCGATTGTTCCCAAATAGCGCCCGTTGTACTTGGACATGAACGATTCTGCCGCATCCTCAACAATAAAAATACCGGCATCTAGAGCGATTTTCTCTAATTCCATCATATTTGCGGCCCTACCACTTACGTGAACAGGGATGATGGCTTTTGTTTTATCGTTAATAGCCTTTGCAACACAAACTACATCAATTGTCAGTCTATCTAATTCTACATCTACAAAAACTGGTTTTGCGCCAGTCAACTTGACAGCATTAGCAGTAGCAATAAATGTAGCATCGGGGACGATAACCTCGTCACCTCGCCCAATATTGAGTGCAGCGAGAGCTAAAAATAGCGCCGTTGTGCCGCTGGTAACCGCGACAGCATATTGACAGCCAAGTAATTGACCCAGCCGATTTTCTAGTTCTGTGGTTACCGCGGCGTCGTTCAAGACATTGCTTTCTAACACCTCTTTAATTAGGGCAAGTTCTTTACTCCCAGTTTCAGGTTTCCACCAAGGGATATCTGTCATGAGGCTTAAACCCAATCTTCGTCAAAATTGATGTTATTTAGGTTTGGGAGGAGTTCAAAAATCCCCAAATATCTATCACTGTTTTACCAGCCGTGTCGAGGTCTCGATATTGACTGTGTGGTGTGCAAAGTACCAGAACATCGCTATTTTCTATCACCTGATTCAACGGAAGAATATCTGGGTCAGTATGGACGTAGGGATCAGTAGACAATACCTTGGCCGCATAGAGATCTAGTAAATTTTTAATTTTGTAACTTAGAGACGAACGAATATCATCGACATCCGCTTTGAAGGCCATGCCTAAAATTCCGACAGTTAAGTTTGAAAGATCATATTTTTTACGCATGTTTTCGACTATGTTTAGAACAATACCTTCATTTACGTTGATCGCTGCATTACCCAGATTAAACTTGTTTTTAGCAAATGCCACTAATTGAGCCGTATCCTTAAACAGGCAAGGGCCGGATGTGAAACCAGGTGAGGGTATGTATTTAGCTCTTGGATAGTTTTTTGTCATTCCGTCAAGTATTTTATTAAAATTCAAACCCGCTTCATCAGCTATCATAAAAAATTCATTAGAAATTGCAAAATGGATGTAACGGTAAGCATTGGTAAATAGTTTAGCGAATTCTGCTTCCATTGGTTCCATGCGAACGATATCTGGAGATAGCAATGAAAACAGCATTTCAGCGCGTTTAATAGCCTTATCTGACGTACCGCTGATGATATGAGGAATTTCTCTCAGTTCAATTATACTATGGCCCTGGGTTACTCTTTCAGGACAATATGCGACATCGGTATTTACGCCTTTTGATTTAAGATAACGATCGACCCATTCGGTAGTTCCAGGGTAGACCGTCGATCGTAAAATTACCAGATGCTCGGGTGATAAATAAGGTATTAGGCCATCAAGGCAGGACTTGATCGCTTTCTGGACTGGGTTTAAGAATTCGTCGACAGGTGTACCGACGGCGATAATTATTCCTCCTGCGGGTGGTATATTCAGAATTTCATCATTGAGAAAAAGGCGGCCGCTTTCCAGTGCTTCCTTCAGTAATGGTTGTGCTTGATATTCCATGTACGGCAATTTGCCATCGGCAATTGTTTGAAGGGCATCACGATTTATGTCGTGGATTACTACTTTTTGACCTTCCTTAATAAATGAAAGAGCCAAAGGAAGGCCAACATGTCCTGCGCCGCCGATGACGGTCACATCGGCATCACTTGGCACCGGTTGGTTGATGCTTAGAGGGGACAACTAACTTTCTTTCATAATAATGATTGATAACCTAATCTCTTATTACTCCTGTAAGGAAAAGGCTAGATAATTGCAACTTATGATCGAGCTTACCGATCTGGTAAATAGCACAATTTAGTGTAACCTCCTATGATCCAAAACGTCCTTGCCTGTTATATGTTAAAAGATAAATGCCCCAATATTGTTGGTTAATGCGAGACCAGCACTTGGCCAAGAAATTATTTTTGGTTTTGCTTAGTTGGGTACACTTACAATACAATAAACTGTTATAGTATCTCAGTTTACCCTGATACGGTTTTTTGCCTTAAACTCTCTCGAATTCAAAATATTTGTCGACCTTTGCACTACATTCATCTAATGGGTTGTCCATTTTTAAAGAAAAATAGGTAATTTACAAATGAGGGTATTACCTTATTCGAATATACTATTGGGCGTGCCAATGATTGCAGCCCTTCTATGTTTTATGTTCGCTTTATATTACTATGGAACGGCTCCCGGTTATTTGGATCACGTCGAACCTGGATTATCTCTTTTGAGTTGGGGGCTTATCAATGGTAAGCCCCTATATACCCTACCGGATTCGTTAAATTATTCTATAAACACTTACGGACCAGCTTACTATATTGTTCAATCTACAATTTTTTCGTTAATTGAGCCAAGCATTACCAATAGTAAGATTGTAATACTCAGCACATCAGGTTTTGCAGTATTGCTGTTCGGAATCCATATTTGGGGGCGCTACGGGTACCCCTTAATGGTTATCGGGGTAGTGTTATTAACGGCAATAATATTAAGGCAAGCTCCTTCAAGCTTTTCGGTTCGCCCAGACTTGTTAATTCTATCACTCACAACGGTTGCAGTGGTAATTAAAGACTTTAACCGAGAGGGAGAATATTGGTCTATATTATTGGTAGCAGTTTGTATTGGAATTGCTGTAAATGTAAAATTATATGCTCCACTGTTCTTCTTTCCCACTTTGATCCTTTTGGTCTTGGATAGGAAAACGCGCTTTGATCGAGTAAGAGTTTGCGTGATTATTGGTGCTGTGGCCTTAGTAGTGGCAGGGTTGCCATTCCTGAGTTCGAATATTTCGGTTATTGCATACATAAAAACAACTTATGAACTTGTGACAGTTCGAGAACGGTCTTTTGATTCGATCTTACCACTTGTGAAGAACTTGGCCGTTTATCTTGCACCAGTTGTCTTTTTGTTGTTGTTGGGTTCAAGTGTGCATTCAAAGATTGGGCAGAAAAATCTTATTTATTTTTTATCTCTCATAATGGTTTCATTTGCCATGATGTATCCAGCTTCCATGCCAGGATCTGGTCCACACCACTTAATTCCAATAGCACCCATCGCTGCCGATTTGTATATAAGAATGGCGAAAGAAATATCTAGACATGCTACTAAGCTTATATATTCATATGTGTATCTTATATTACCATTAGCCATTCTTCTGATCTCCGTACCCTCCCAAAAACGTTTGTTCCGACAGGTTACGTATCTTCACAACTCAACGGTGCCTAATGAAGTAGAAAAACTTTTGATTCAAGAAAAAAATAAATTTGTAATGATGGGGTATGGGGATAACTTTGAAAGTTATAAATTATCGTATTTCGAGCCTATGTTGGTGTTTGCCGGTAATCCGACACGAATGAGTGCTCTTAGTTTGATGGAATTGCATGCAAGTGGGATTAAGCCTCCTAATAACTTGAATAAACTTTTGAATAGGTGCAATGCACACGTTTGGCTAATTCCAAAGGGAGAATTTCCATTTAAGATTGCCAGTTATTACGATGGTGAAAAAATGGTCTACAGTGATAATTTCCGTCGTAACTTCCTATCCTTCTACCATAACACTGGTAACACTCGAAGCTTCGATATTTGGACATGCAAAGACTAAAATTAAGCTAGAAACGGGCGCTAAATCTGTGTTTAAACGAATATACAGAAACTGAACACAATTTAGATCGGATTACCCAAAATGTTTAGTGCAGCAAATATATACGTCCAACTAAAAGTCACTTAGGTTTACTAAGTGTGGTGGTGGAGTAGGACCTTCAGACCGGGTAGCTCGTGCAGGGTCCCATGCCGCATGTAAAACAGCGTACCCTTTTAACAACCAAACTCCAAAAACCGGAAATATGTAAGCGACCATGTTTGGTTTATGACGCACCCATGGGCCCATATTGAAATAACAGCCCACTAGGGCATAAAAGGGTAAAACTACAAAAAACGTGGGAATAAAGAACATTCTGTACAACCCCTTTCTGCAAAGCTTTTCCAGACCAAATTTTAAGTGGTATACAAAATAATGGTGCTGGCTAAATTCGTATTGGTGTTTCAAAAATTGGCTGAATGATCCCCTGTCTTCGTGAAGTATTTCTGGTTCTGGAGAAAAAATTACTTTAAATCCTAAATCTCGTACTTTGTTTATGAATGCCGTATCTTCGCCGGTGTGCAGGTGTGTTTCAAAAAAATCTCCTTCGAACGGAAGCATTTGAACTTTAATGCTTATATTCGCGGTTGCTACGCTGTAGGGGGCTAGAACTTCGCGCTCCGGTGTACCGGGAATAATGTGAAACCAACTCATAATATAATCGAGGTGTCCCCAGAAGGACGTGGACCCAAAGCCTCGTCCACTTGATCCAATTACAGGTACGTCAGTGTACTTCCGTTGTAAGTCCATATGAAGTTGGATGAAATTGGCGGGGACAATACAATCGCTGTCCGTCATAATAACGATATCAAACCCTTGTTCTCGACACCATTTAATTCCAGTATTTCGAGAAGCGGCGACGCCACAATTAGATGAGTGTCGAAGAATTTGAACCAACCCCCCGTCAAAAAATCTTTTGAATTTGTCATCATCATCGATCCGTATATCACTGCCGTCATCAACAAGAACGAGTTTGGTATTTTCTGAAAGTTGTTGGAAAAGTGAACTAACGCATCGGAGTAACTCAGTGCGGCGATTCTTAAACGGAATGACAACACAACAGCTTTCCGTCGACACACGAGTATTACCCAACTAGTCGACCTTTTCAGATATGAAATGGGGGATGCTTTTCGGATTGAAGAATACGCTATCCATGAGGGCGCAATTATAGGTGCAGTGACATTTGCCGGCGACAATATCTTCCACCTGTTTCTTGAAAACTTGACTGTTAATAATCTCATCCCATCCTTGGGATTGGACGTTACCTACTGTATCCAACATTTCACATGAAGATACCCGCCCGTCACCGTAAACAACCATATGTGCCTGACCTGCCAAACAGGGTACGATTTGACGTTCTTCCTCGATTGTCTTCAGGGAAATATTCCAAACGTAACGGTGATAATTCTTTAAAAGATGGGCGACAAGTGGATTACTTCTGTGATCGTAACTTTCTTGTATCGCAAATATTTCGCGTCCCAGTTCACGAAGTTCGGAAACAGGGGGAAGGTGAATATTATCGTCAATTGTCTCGCCACGAACAAGAATAACGGAATGATTATCTGGACCCTTCTTTTTGACCTCCTTCATCAATGGAATTATTTCTTTAGCGTTTCCATCGTGCACCACAGTAAGAATTTTAACGTAAACACCATCTATTTTTCTTAGTTGTTCAAAAGTCTTCCAAACAGATTTCCAGGAGCCTTCCTGGCCGCGAATTTTGTCATGGGTGTCTTCTAGCCCATCCACGCTAAGAGACAAAATGATGTCACGGTTGCCCAATGCCTTAATTCGTTTGGTTTCATCAATGATTTGATCAGTCAAAGACCCGTTTGTAGGAATTCCTACAAACCGAGAGTTAAAGGAGGCAATTATTTCCGCTAAATCCTTTCTGAGAAAGGGTTCACCACCACCTATATCCAACCAGAAAAACTTCCCCATTTGCTTCCCAAGTTTCTGGTAGTCATGAAGTTTTAGATCTCTTTTGGGAGAGAAATCTATAAAGCAGTGTTGACACCTATAATTGCAATGGTTTGTAACATGAAGCACAACGTGAACGAGATTTTTTGAAAAAAGGAATTTCCCAAACGTCGATAGGTAATCAAAAGCGAAATTCATAATGTTATTTTCTCCCAATTTGGGGCATTATGAAATGGAATACCATGAAATTCAACATTGAGAAGTTAACTGGTATCACAGCAGGCCCAAATAGCCACTTTTTGTATTTCATCGAAGTTTCAACAGACTCTTAAATGAGAAAATTCTTCAAAAAGCTATCGTTGTTGTTAGCCGCAATCCGCAAATCATGGTTATTAAGCCAGTTCCTTAACACCGAAGCCATTAATACAAATTAACATCCTGGTGGCTTATGTGAAACTCTCTTAGTTGCGATTTGGACTTCTTGTTACCCTGTCCCTTTATATAAATAGTCTTCTGTTATCAGGAATAAAACTATATATAACGCAAAAATTTGGAAGTAAACAATTATGCTCCAAACTCCAGCGCTTGAAGAGACCACTGTCATCGTCGTCAATTGCATTGTAACTGAAGTCATCGCCAATTGCCTGGAACCCTTGCTTGAGGCCAAGGAAATTATTGTTTAATTCCGAGATGCTAGCTGATTAGTTTTGCAAAAAACAAGATCCGAACTGACACGATCGACATTAAGATGAACCCTGAAACTCCCAAGTAAAACCTTGTGGATCGAGGACGAAGATTTGAGGTGTGCCAAGTAACACGG
Organism: uncultured Enterobacteriaceae bacterium; assembly: GCA_964610865.1. GTDB lineage: Bacteria > Desulfobacterota > Binatia > Bin18 > Bin18 > Bin18. The sequence goes on along the minus strand of CAZSWX010000057.1, from coordinate 88 downwards.
TTATTTCGTAAAACTCTATTTTTAGCGCACTTAGGCGGTCACGGAAGGCATCGACGTCTTTGATTTTCCATGCCGTGTGACGACTCAT
>CAZSWX010000056.1:0-9235 GCA_964610865.1 uncultured Enterobacteriaceae bacterium | reverse complement strand
GCGTCGTCCTGTTTGCGGGCATCGTCGTATCGGTAGACCATGAATCTCTGTCCGCGCACATCGTAGGGTTCTGTAAACTCCACATAATCTTTGTATTCGAAGCGTCCCGCGTCATCGAGGGGGAACAAGTGACCTTCAGTGGACAAGTGGGAAAGGTGTGAGTGATAGACCCGCTGGTAAAGTGCGACGAGGTGCCGGATGGCTCTGCCGCCTCCCTGGAAAAGATCTGCGGGAACCCCGGACAGCTTGGAACCGCTTCCTCCTTTCGCGATAAGGGCTCCCAAGTACCGTTGCACGTGCATGCCGTAGTGCTGCCAGCGGTAATTGAAGTTCCAGGCGGCTTTAATTCCGGCGGCGGGGTCTGCTGGATTCACTAGGGCACGGGCAAATGGCCTTCCGGCGATATAATTCTCAAGCGCTCCGTCGTCGGCTAGACGTGTTTGTACCGCGTACTGTTGGGTCGCTGCCATGTAATCTGGGTGTGGGGTATAGCGACCCGTTGGCGACATGTGGAATTCGACTTCAGGAAAGTTGAATTCTTCGATGTATCTCGGAGGGATGAAAGGCCGAAGTTTATCCAGGTCACCTTGAGTTAGGATATCCCCTTCCTTGAACTGGGGAAGGGTACTGATATTCGACGCGATCCATTCCTGTATTTCGTCCCGAGTTGGCAAATTGGAGGAAGGAGTTTGGGCAGAAGTCCTCACTCCCGACAACGCGACCATGACGACCGTGCAAATGCCAAAAAGTATCAAGGAAATTGTTCCACGCATGCTAGGCTTCCCTCCAAGAACCGCGGTAGTGCAGTCACCCTAACGGAGCGTAAATGGGGCCGCAAGCTAAGCACCGGTAGTATATAACGTTGCCGCGTGCGAACGACGATTATTGAGCCGACGCCTTTTCTTCCGTAATGGAGTCCGGCTTCATTTTTAATGCCGTAGTGACAGCTCCAGTTAAGGCGGCTGCTCCGGCGCACACAAACATCACCGTAAAATTGGTATAACCTAGTACCAGGCCGAGAATGATGCTGCTTAGCCCGACTCCGACGTCAAATGCGCCCATCAGCGTTGAGAGGGCTAACCCTCGCTCGTGCGACGGAGAACGATCGACGGTAAGCGCCATGATTGCCGGCTGGACTACGCCAAAACCGAACCCTTTAAGCACGGCCGCCACCAGCATGCCCGTCATGGATGTCGAGAAAGCTAACACTAGCATCGCCATCGTGAGACTTATCATTCCCGGTATGATTACACTTCGTCTTCCGAATCGGTCGGACCAGCGACCGGCGAACGGTCGGGTGGTAACAACAACGACAGAATATAAACTAAAATACACCCCCGGATTGCCCAGTTCGTGGGTTTTTGCAAAGAGGGGTAAGAAGGAGACGACAGACCCGAAGGTAACGGTCATACATACCGCGATAAATCCCGGAAACAGTGCGGGCCGACTGACCCATTGCCGCCCCGGTCTCTTTTGATGGACTACTGCGGTTCGGGGAGGCTCATCTACGAGCCGCGACATGAGCAAACTTCCCAGCGCGAGGACCGCGCATATTAAGAAGAGATGGTCGTAGCCGAGCCTAGTCATTAAGAACACGCCGAGGGCAGGGCCGATGGTCATCGCCAGATTCAGAGACATTCCGTAGTAGCCCATGGCCTCGCCGCGACGACTTTCCGGCGCGATATCTGCCACGATAACTCCCGCCGCCGTCGTATACGCTGCAATCCCGAATCCGTGGAAGAAACGGAGGGCTAACATAGCCGGGACTGTTTCGGCTTGAGTGTATAAGGCGGGTGCAACACAATAAATCAGTGCGCCGGCGGAGAGGATGGTCTTCCGGCTCCAACGGTCGACCAGCTGACCAGTCAGCGGCCTCGCTAAAAGCGCAGACACCGCAAAAGCCCCCATTATGAGTCCAACCTGCGAATCTGCGCCATCCAGCTCTTCTACGATGAACACCGGCAGTACGGCGAATAACAAAAACATGCTCGCCGCGAACAAGAACGTGCCCAGGCAGAGGAGGTTAAAATCCTTTGTAAACAAGAGTATTTGCGGGGAGGACGGCGCAGATGATTCAGGCACTACTGCTGACTCTATAGGTGCAACAAGTGACGGGCAAGATAGAACTTCAATCGGGTGCGCACTAACTCCTTGCCTTGAGCAACAGCGCTAAAGCATGACATCGCCGCCGTTCGGGCTGAGGCATTGCCCGACGTAGTGGCGCGATTCGTCGGAAGCGAGGAATACATATGTGGGAGCTATGTCTTCCACCGTAGCCAGGCGCCCCTTGGGTATGCTGGTCCGAATGGTTTCCAGAGCTTGTTCGTCGACACCGTCAAGTATAGGGGTGCGCGTAGCCCCCGGCGCGACACAATTTGCATTGATGTTGCGTGCGCCAATCTCTCGTGAAAGGGATCGTGTGAAGGCAACGATGGCGGCCTTTGCGGCGCAATAATGGCTGAGGCCAGCGGCTCCCAGATAGGCGAGCTGTGAAGCAGTGTTAATAATTTTTCCGTAGTCTTGCTCGAGCATAAAGGGGAGCGTTTGTCGCGTACAGAGAAAAACGCTGCGAAGGTTCACCGCTAACATGGTGTCCCACATGGTCGTCGGCATGTGTTCCACTTTGGACACCGACGCGATACCGGCATTGTTGACCAAGATGTCAATGCGGCCATACGTGTCCACGACGTTGGCGACCAGATCCATTACAGCGGCCTCTTGCGACACGTCGGCCCGGAGCGTGATCGCGCGGGTGCCTAAGCGTTCCACTGCCCGGGCGACGTTGGCTGCATTTTCGGCTTGCGATTCCTCGGGATAATTAAGGGCTAGTTGTGCGCCTTCATTCGCAAAAGCGATTGCTACGGCTTTCCCGATCCCACTACTCGACCCTGTCACCAACGCTATTTTCCCCTGTAGTTTGGCCACAAAAGTGTCCTTTAAATAGGCTTGTTCTTGATTTGCATTGCAACGAGTGTAAGATCGGTTTTTTCCAAGAGCAGCTGAAAGGCCGTCTCCACGTCAAAGACGCCCGGCGCCTCTGCTCTGGCACCCATCGCAGCATTGAGAAAGGGGTAACGCGTTAGCCACGTCGGCGCAGAGGCCCCGATAGTGGATTGTTTGTCGTTGGCAACTTCTAAAATAGTGTCCGCGACTGCAAGATAGCCCATGATAGCCTCGACGTAGGGCCGCATTTCGTGGGGCGTGCGAGCCATGTTCGAGTCGGCTACAGCCGATAAAGAACTGAGCCGGGTATGGAAAGCCTTGTAATCTATGCCGGCGTAGGCTTCATCTAACAAGAGCCTGAGTTCGGCGGCAAAGGTTCTGTGTCCGGTGAGATCGCCCCCGACAATCTGGTCGCACGAGCCGAAGGAAAGGCATAGCGCAAAGACGAAAATACAGTTGCTAATGGCGCTGCATCCAGCAGACGACTTGTTGAACATGGCGGAAAATCCTAAGCGGCGACGCGTTTGTTGCTTGCCGTCTTCCACCCCTCTGGATGCTGGGGAGCCAGTGGGCGGGTCAATCCGGTTTCTTTCTCGCAATTCGCTAATAGGTCCGGAAGAGGTGGCCCAAAATCGAATGTTTGCGTGTCCCCGCGTTCGGCTTTCATTTGCGATCTCAGCCTTTCTGTCCTTGACTCGTCGACCGCTTTCGTCTCAGGGTCCAGTATGACGCCATAGTCTTTTTCTGCTTTGGCCATGGACACTAGATCCCGGATCACGTCAAGTCGGACTTTTTCACCTGGACGGTTGAGGGGATCACCCCATCCCCCGCCCCCGGCGGTTTGGAAAATCAGTTGATCTCCCGGTGAGACTTTCACTTGATCACATTTAGACGGGAGCACTGTTCGGGACCCGTCGTCGCGTATTAGTACTTTGGTCGAACGCATTCCTGGCTTGCCCCCTAAGATGCCCCAGGGCGGAGTTAACCAACGGTCGTCGTGAATCGCGATTTCTCCCGACTCCAGAAAAGTGTACCATTTGTCAATGCCATTCCCACCTCGGTGTAAACCAGCCCCGCCGGAATCAGTCACTGATGCGTAGTGGTCCACCCGAATTGGGCAATAACTCTCCAGATATTCCGTGGGTATGTTTGTAAATAAGGGCCACCAGGAGTGCCCATCCATTCCGTCACCTATAGGTCTGCCGGGAATGCCGCCGTAGCCGATTTCCATAATGAAAAAGAATTTGTCGTCTTTGTCATTCCCGCTATATAATAGGTGCGGGCTAGTCCCGTACCCGGCGGCAGTCGTGAGTTCTGGGCTCTTTTGCCCTAAGCAACCTCCCATTACATCGAAGAGTCGGGCCAACGCGTGTGTGCGGCATCCAAGCGCCGCGGGGAACTTGGGATGTAGTAGGGATCCGTCTGGAATCCGAGCATCGATCAGGTCATAAAACCCATCGTTAAACAGAATCTGAGGGTCGTAGACCATGATGAGGTAAACTCCGATGAACATTTTGAACATGCCGGGATTAAGATAGAAATTCACAGGGCCCTCGGCTTGAGGGTCTGTACCAGTCCAATCAAAAACGGCCCGGTCGCCCTCACGCCAAATGGTTAATTTCATTTTATAAGGGCCATTCCCGCACCCGTCGTCGTCAATATAGTCTTCAAATGATTGTGGTTCGGTAGGTATGTTCTTGTGAATTAAGGTCTGGACCGCACGGTAGGTCCGATCGAGGAGAGCCTGACAAGCTGCGAGGTAGATCCCCTTGCCGAAACGGGCGCACAGTTCTTGCACCCGCTGTTCTGCCGTTTTGCAACCGGCAACGATGCCCATTAGGTCCGACCGATTCATCATCGGGATACGTACGTTATTAAGGATCAGATCTAAGACGCTCTGATTGAGGATGCCTTTCTCGAAGAGTTTGACCGGAGGGATGCGCAGCCCTTCCCCGAAGATAGAGGTGGCGTTGGTAGGAAATGACCCCGGGAGGGGGCCACCAACGTCCATTTGATGCCCGAACATCGATGTCCAACCTATAAGCTCATCATCATCGAATATCGGGACGAGTACCAGAAAATCGTTGATGTGGGAGATGGCGCCCCCACAAAGGTAGGGGTCATTGAGAAGAATCACATCGCCGGGATATAAGGGTTGATCAAAGCGCTCCATCATTTCCCGTATGTACGAGCCAAACTGGCCGACCACCATGCGTCCGTTAGGGTCACAGATCATTGGGAACTCGTCGTGTTGCTCGCGGATGACGGGCGACATTGCCGTGCGAAACAAGACGGCGTCCATTTCGTGCCGATAGTTCTTCAGCGCGCTCTCGATAATGTCGAGCGTAACGGGGTCGACCTCGAGGTCGGGAATTTCCGCAATTTTCACGTCGCGCATCTCAAGTTCCTCTTGTTATGGCCCTGGGGCGATCAGTACGTTGAAATAGGGGTCCAGTTTTGCTGAGAAGCCAGGTAGCACCACCGTGGTAGAATCCATCTCCGTTAAAACAGCAGGCCCGGCGATATGGTTTCCTGGTTTTAATTTAGCACGGTCGTAAATAGGCGTGGCGAAGAAATCCCCGTCGAAATAAATGTCGTTTTCTTCGATTTCTGCGCTTTTTGCGTTCGGTCCCGCATCTTGGCCTTCTGGCCAGCGCGGTGTTGTTCCGGTCCCCAATGCTATTGCCCGTAAATTAACTATCTCACATGCAGTGTCTAACCGGAAATGGTAGGACTGCTCATGAGATGAATGGAATTCCTCGGCAAGTGCCTCTGTACCCTGACGTCGGATTTCGTCGAGGGTAGTTTCAATAGGTATCTCATAGCCTTGCCGAAAATACCTCATATCTGCGCTATATGATATTCGTTGTTGTGCCCGAGGTATTCCTTCTCGTTCGAGCCATCCGGTTGCTTCTTGACTGAGCCCTTCTAGGATCTCGATAATATCGCCCGCGGTGACTTGTTCCAGGACGCGGAAAACGGTGCGCGAAAACTCTTCGCGGTATTCGCAGCAGACATCGCCGGTGGCACACAGGATACCGGGAGCTGGCGGTATTATGACGGGGAAGGAGCCTATTAATTTGGCAACAGCATTCGCATGTAGTGGCCCAGCGCCACCGAAAGCCGCGAGGGCAAAGTTTCTCGGGTCGAAACCCCGTTGTACAGATACGAGCCTGCGCGCACCATGCATATTTTCGTTGACGATGTCTATGATGCCTTGCGCGGTTTGATACACGTTCAAACCGAGTTTGCCCCCGATTGTTTCTATCGACGTCTTTGCCGCGTCGACATCAAGCAACATTTCGCCTCCTAGCAGATTCGGCGGGAGATGGCCGAGCACGACATTCGCGTCTGTTACAGTCGGGTTGGTTCCGCCGAGACCGTAGCTGGCTGGGCCCGGTTCAGCGCCAGCGCTCTCTGGGCCTACACGCAATGCGTTGGTGATCTCGGGTACATGCGCAATGGAACCGCCTCCGGCGCCGACGCTGCGCACATCAATGGAGGGAACTTTGATAGGGAAATAACCGAGCGTCGTTTCGCGGGAGATGGTCTGGGAACCGTCTCGGCACATGGCCACATCCGTAGAAGTGCCGCCCATGTCTAATGTCAGGAGGTTCGGGAACCCCGCTTTTTTAGCGATATATAGCGCTCCTGCGACACCGCCTGCGGGACCCGACATAACAGCATAGACGGGGCGTTCTTGGGCCATGCGCAGTGTCATGAGGCCGGCGTCCGATCGGAGTATGTTAACGTCTGCCCGGAGACCGTTGGAGGTTAGCTGCTCCGCAAAGTTGTTGAGATACAGGGCAACCTTCGGCCGCACATAGGAATTCATAACCGCGGTGAGTGCGCGCTCGTACTCACGAAATTCTGGCAGTACTTCGGAAGACGCGGTTATAGGGACACCAGGCAAAATCTCGAGAGCGATAGCCTTAATACGCTTTTCATGGGTCTGGTTGGCGTAAGAGTTTATCAAGGAGATTGTAAGTGCCTCGATGCCCTCGGCTCCGAGGTCTCGCAAATCCTGCCGAAGCGCCTCCTCATTTAGCGGCATGACCACTTCGCCACGAGTATCTATTCGCTCAATTGCCTCTCGCGTATATTCGATAGCGGCAGGTGGATCCGGTTTTTCCATAATCATCCAGCCAGCAAGGGGCCCGGGTGTCCACGAACGAGCAAGGTGCAAGATCTGTTTAAAACCTTTCGTAGTGATGAGGCCGACTCTCGCACCTTTGCCTTCAAGTACCGCATTGGTAGCAACGGTCGTCCCGTGCATGATGCTGTCGATCTTTTCTGGGGCGACGTCTGCCGCCCGGCATATTTTCCTGATGCCTGTGAGTACCGCCTCAGAAGGGTCGCTGGGGGTTGACGGTGTTTTGACACGGACCTGCCGACCACTCTCCTCGTCAAAGAGAATTAGATCAGTGAACGTCCCGCCGACATCGACGCCAAGTTTTAAAGGCATGAAAGGGCCTGCGCTTTCTGTATCCGTTAATTTCTACAAGTAGAATCCAAACTTGAATTATAGGTGTGTGGATTGCTCCGTCAACAGAAGTCCGGATAATCCCCTCCATGAGGTTATCACTCGTAAGCAAATCTTCGGGAGAGACCGCTAATTCCCAAGATGCTGGGCCTCAATAGGATCGGAATGCACAATAGTTTCTGCCCGAATTCTGTCGGGCCCGGTTCAGAAAACATTTGGTACAATTCTATCAGGTGACTTCATTACGATTTGACTTCGTTCAAGTGGAAGATCCCGTATCCTGTCGGCTTTCTTTCAGATCAGGAAGATACATCTCGTACGGTTGCTTCGTATGCCGCAAATGTTTCTCCCTTCTCTGTCGCCTCAAGCTCTTGTTGAACGACGCGCAGAATTCGGGCGATGTATTCCTCGCGCCAACGCTCGCGTTGATTAGCGACTTCCTGGTCCGGAACAAAAGCGTCGATCTCTTCCCCCGAAGCTAAGCCCTTCTGCGAGGCAAGACGTTCAAGGGTGTCTACCCGCTCACGAAGAACCGAGACCTCACCGGCGAGGGCCATTAATATCCCCATCACCTTATCGATATCGGGGTTTTCGAAGAAGGACGGGCGTTTGCCTTTTGCTTTCCGAGACATGATGGCCTCGTTACTTTCTTGCACCAAACACGAACCATGCACCGCCCCCACCGAAATCGCCCCCTTGAAACTTTTCTGTGCGTGCCTGAGCGCGTTCGAGTGCGCTCGGTATCATGGTCTGGGTCACGTTATCGGAAGTGAAGCCAACTTCAACTGCCAGCTTCTGCAGGTCCATTGAATGGACGGTACCCCAAAACGGTTCGTTGTTGTTATAGGTGTCCCAGTCGAGGATAAAAGCATCGTACGGGGACATGCCAGCGTATTGGGGGACTTCCTGGTGAAGCATCATTCCCCCTGGCGCCAAAAGCCGGTGACATTCTTTCATGATGTTGCGAATTGCTCGGCTGGATGTTTCATGTAGAACGATATGAGACACTATCAGGTCGAAAGAACCGTCTTCGAAATTTGTTTGTTCGGCATTTTGCTGGGAGAAATGGACCCGTTTCCCCAGTGATTCCGCACGCGCGTGCCCGTACCGTAACACAGGGGCGGCAACGTCTATAGCATTCACCTGGGCCTGGGGATACGCGTCGACATAGGGCAGGGTACTGTGCCCGACCGTACAGCCCATATCGAGAATAGTACGAGGACGAAAATCCTCGTGCTTCTCTTTGAGGTGGAGCACTACGGACTGGCCCATTTCGTCGTTCAGCTCTCCCAGGCGGCTCATTGCATAGATATATACCCCCCGGTCGTAGGTAGCGCCGGCGGCAACGTCGCCGGCATCCAGTTCTGTGTGATAACCGCCGGGTTGGCAGTGAATATCAACGCCTGTGTGGTATGAAGGGATCTCAAGGTCCTGGTTGAGAGTTAAGGAGCCTACAGGGGCCGCGTCGGTGACGGCTCGGTCGCAAAGATCGACTAACTGCCTCTCAACGCTTACATTTACCGCTTCCCACATCATTTCCTGGCTCGTTCTAAGCAGGCTGCTCCACATCTGGTAATATGGCTCATCTTTCATCACACTGCGGACTTCGTGATGATCTTTAGGAGGTCGACGGTGTTTCTTTTGGAAGCGGAGTGCGGCGGTTCGCTCATAAATGGTTTTGTTGCCTGGTGAAACTTTCGTGGCAAGATGGATTTTTAAGCTTTGTACAAAATTCTGGCGCGCGAGTTCATCGTGGGTTGCGGCCGGGAGCATGTCGTGTTGTCGTTGCGACGTCATACGAACCCTCCA
>CAZSWX010000055.1:0-9241 GCA_964610865.1 uncultured Enterobacteriaceae bacterium | reverse complement strand
AATCATCATCGAGAAATGGAGAAAACACTACAATACGAAGCGACCACATAGTGCTCTGCGCTACCGCGCTCCAGCCCCTGAAGCCATCGTCCCGATGGACCAAAGACCGGTCATGCACTAACATTTAAACTGGACCACTTAAATAGGGCAGGCCACCAACTCGAAACTTTAAACGGGTGCTACCTTTTCTAAAATGTCCCTACGCCCCGTTGGCAAGTGTTCAACGAGATCGGACAGAAGGTCCAATTTGATACTACGGTAGTTTAAGTCGCTCCAAAGATTAACCCATTGTTGTGGGTCATCAGCTAAATTATAAAGCTCACCTTCAGTTCCGTCATAGATATTGGTTTTGCCATAACGTGTAAGCACCCAGCCATCTCGGTAGAGGGTCTGCAGCTTTACAGTGTTGCCTTCCCAGGTGTCGTACCACTCTGTGATGGTTCGTTCGTGCCTTGACGCATCAACTGTTGTAGGCAGCGAAACCCCTTGCATCCAATTGGGAATATTGAGTCCAATGGAAGAACAAATCGTTGGGGCGATATCAACATGACCAACAGGATTGCTAATGGCCAATGGGGAAATGTCCCGCGACGGCGCTGGATGCCAAATCAAAGGTACATGCATAAGCGCTTCAATATGATAAGGCCCTTTAAAAAGCATACCAAAATCACCCTGAAACTCACCATGATCGGTGGTGAATATGATCTCGGTCTCATCATCCCATCCACGATTCTTGAGATAATCAATCACTTGTCCAATAGCTTCGTCGATGAGTTCATTTTCTGCGTGCACCATCGCATTCACCTCACGGATGCGATCCGCGGTAGTTTCTGCCGGAACGAATTCGGGTGGAACCTCGAAGGCAAATCGCGCCTCACCTAAAAACCACTGCTTCCAATGGTGCGGTTTGGTCTCTAAAATTTCCAAGCATTTATCCGGTGACCCTGGATAGCCTTCTGGTAAAGGCAAATCGCGCCAATTGAAGCGTCTCGCCGCTTCACGGGGCGGGTCCCAAGGATGATGAGGATCTGGAAAGCTCATCCAACAAAACCAGTTGTCTTCGTTTTCAAGGCCACCCAGCCAATCAATAGTCCGCGCCGCGGTCCAATGGGTATGGTAAAGCTCAATTGGAATAGGGTTATCCGCTACTTGCGGCGCACCGGTCTTCGTCCAACCACTGTTCGAAGGCGCACCACCAACAGCGTATTCATGGTAACCTTTGACATATTCAGGGTGGTTTTCCAGTAACCATTTTGGATAGTGGAACAAAGACCTTCCGGCTCGGCCCGTGTGGCCGCAAAGCTCCATGTGGTCAAATCCCCGATACGGCCCCGTTGTGTTCTCAGTCGCCGCGGTATTCTCGAAGAAAATTTTTCCAGCGTGTGGGTCGAGATGAGCCTTGCCAATAAGCGCTGTTTTGTAGCCCGCACCTTGAAGCAAATGGGCTAAGTTATTCTGATCAGGTGGAAGTTGTATCCCATTCGAGGTTACTCCATGACAACGTATGCTCTGCCCCGTTAGAATAGTGGATCGTGACGGCATGCAAACTGTACTTTGGCTGCGGGCTTGAGAGAAATTAATGCCGGTCGTTGCTAAGCCGTCTAGCACTGGTGTTCTCGCAAACTTACCGCCATTGCAGCCGAGAGCGTCAAAGCGCTGCTGATCAGTAGTGATAAGAAGGACGTTCAATCCCATCTCAAACCGCGTTATCTTCCTACTAAGTTATAAAACTAAGCCAAATAATTCAGATCTGAAAAAATTGCCATATTTCATAAACATTACTCAGGGAAAGAGAAAATTTAAATACGCCTAATTCTATGTGGCTGGCTGTGGCCAGATTGTTGAACCAAAGCAGTGCGCCAGAAAAGCAGATAACGAAAAAGGCTGGTCGCTCACATGAAGGATCTGCGAGAGGTTGTTTTAAATTAATAAACAAGGTCTCAGCACTTATCCGAAGGAGCGGACCGTGCCAATTGGCGTATTACTGATTTAAAATACATTGATTAATTCTCGAAAGGCGTTGGCTCTACAAAAGGAAATCTTGCGGCGGCCTTTGTCCCGACCGCGCTGGCGTTGCGTACGTAGCGTGTGTCATCCCCAGCCCGGGCAATGTAAGCGTAATCGGGCAGGCCTTCCGTCGCATTTTGGATGAACATTCGTTCCTTCTGGCTTTGCAAACATTTGTCGTTCACTGTGACAGGGTCCCAGCCGTCCATGATTTCCGCCGCCAATTTCGCCTCAATCTCCGTAACCTCGGGTCTGCCGGCAATATTCGTCTCTTCGAGGGGGTCCGCCGCCAGGTCATAAAGCAACGGTGGGTGGCCGTGGGTATAAATGTATTTGTAATTGTCGCGCCGAACCATGCGGCAAGGTGTGTTCACGCCCTCACCGGTATATTCGGAAATGATCGTATTATCCCATTCTGGATCGCCACCGCTCATTAAACCAACCAGGGAATTTCCATCAACAGGCGAGACTGGATCCGGGGCATTGCCGTCGCAAGCTAAATCCATGAACGTCGGCAGCAGATCTAGCAGGGAAACGAGTTCCGAAACCCGGCCGGGTTTATACCTGTCCGGGGCTCGGACGATCAACGGTACGCATGAAGATGGTTCGTAAAAATATTGTTTGAACCATGCACCTCGCTCGCCCAACATTTCACCATGATCCGAGGTCAACATCACGACGGTATTCTCGGCTAAATCCATTTCTTCAAGCGTTGCCAGTAGATGGCCAACCTTGTCGTCCAGGTAACTGGTCATGCCGTAGTACGCATGACGCGCATTGCGCACGTGGTCGTCGGTGATGGTCAACAGGTCCTGCGCATGGCCGTAATGCAACATCCGGCTCATCTCATCCTGATCTTCGACTGAGATGGGTGCTACCTTAGGCATGTCGATGGCCTCGTGATCGTAAAGGTCCCAATATTTTTGAGGCGTAACAAAGGGCGAATGCGGATGGGTAAACGACACCCAAAGCATGAATGGCTTGTCGCGATTGAACCGCGCTAGATCGTAAATTTTCTGAATACCAGCGTTTTCCACTTCGTCATCATAATCGATCTGCAGCGAGCGTTTGCAGACCCCTGCCTCAACCACTGCCCGCGGATTAATACCCGTTGGCCGATAGCGCTCACCAACGATCCAATCAGGTGTCCAAGCGAAGTTTGCCGGATATATATCGGTGGTGATTCGCTCGTTAAAGCCGTGAAGCTGATCCGGGCCAATGAAATGCATTTTGCCACAAAGAACCGTATAGTACCCAGCTGAGCGCAGGTAATGGGCTAGGGTCGGAACTGCAGCAGGTAGCTCGGTGGCATTATCCCATTGTCCGATGGCGCTGTTATAACGGCTGGTTAGCATGGACATGCGAGAGGGCACACAAAGCGGAAAATTGCAGTACATATTTTCAAAGACGACGCCGTTTGCAGCTAACGCATCAATATTTGGCGTTTTGACTAACGGATGGCCGTAGGACGGCAAGACCCCTGGCGTCATTTGGTCCAATTGAATAACGAGAATATTGGGGGCGTTCTTGTTAGACTTGCTATTTGCCACATTATTATTCCTTTGGTCGTGAGGCGTAAACACCGCCGCGGGGTTCCCCCGGTTTAACGCTGCCCCAGCGAGACTTGTACCAAGGTGGTAAGGGCCGACTGTTTGAGACGCTCAGCCAACCACGCAGCATATGGCGTTTTTTGTCCAGCTTGTTATAATCGATGAATTCAGTCCGCGAATGGCACGTACAATAGTTATTAACTAGCTGGATGTCGCCTGGGTGCATATCAAATGAAAAACTTACATTGGAATGCGTCGCCATTCTCTCCAGAAAATCAAGAGCCAAGTTCATACGCTTAGTCAAAGGCGGTACTCCAGCAAACCGTTGGGCCGACTCAATATAAGACCTTGGTACAATGCGCCCGGTTAGATATCCATCGTAATAGTTTAATATTGGTAATGTATAAAACGGTTCGTCGCCTTCATCAGGGCGACCTGGCTCGCCTCGGCGGTCAACGGCAAACGGCCGGAATAACTCACGAGTTAGTTCAGGGTCTTCAGCCCACATAGCGTTAAATAGGGCAGGGATACTCGCAAGTCTCGATTGCCCTCCTTTTTTTGCACTGCGACGCGACAGAAGCATCAGAACATCACATGAGTCATTATGAAAAAAAAGTTCTGCGGTAGTTTGGTAATTACGAACCTTAGGGTCGTTAGCATCAAGCCCGAGGTCACGAACATGACCGAGAAGATGCCCCATGGCATTTTGTGACATGGGTTCTCCAAGATGAGTCATCAATCCCCAGAACAAGATTTCAATGTCCTCGTCGTCAAATTCATGAATTGGCAGGCCCTGAATAACAACGAAGCCACGCTTGGTTTCCAAGTCACTAAGAATACTCTTCAACTCATGTGTGATAGTAGGTAGAGGAAATTCCTTTTTTTTGAAGTGCCCAGCAGGGGTTCCGGTTCTCTTGACGGCAACAACAGCATTTTTAAGTTCTGCAATCGCTTGTTCAGACCACTCAGTTCTCCAGGTATTGTCTTTTACAAAACCCAAGGGGTTCCAGTAACCCGGGTTATTGAGGGGGCCTGCGGGAATGGGAAAATCTGAATGCTCCAGGATTTGCATGCACGTCCCTTTCAATTCGGCACTAGTCTAAAGGATCGCGGTCTGTTCCGCGTCCACTGGGTTGATGTTTGATGCAGTGGACGCGGTTAGAAGTTAATTGACAGATAGACCGACTTTCTCAGCGACAGCCTTGAAGGTCTCGTACTGATTCTTAACGAAGGCTTTCGTATCAACTGGATTCATTATTGATGGCACTGAACCTAACCCTTTGGTCATTTTGTTCCAAGCTTTATCCTTTTTAAGCTTACCAAGTACGCCAACCCATTTATCCGTGACTTCTTTGGGAAGCCCTTTCGGCCCCCAAATACCGCTCCAACCAACCACAACATGAAGATTAGGGTGGCCAGCTTCAGTTGCTGTTGGAACATCGGGAATTGTAGGCGGGCGTTTTTTGGTGGAAACAAGTAAAGCTCTTAACTTGTTACCTCGAATCATGCTCATCGCCGCGGATAAGTTCGCAAATACCATATCCGCATGCCCACCAGTTACGGCCGCATTTGCCTTGCCACCGCCTTTGAATGGAATATGAGTAAGTGCATCTGGTCCCAAGCCTAAGTCATTAAGCACGATCACCATAGCCACGTGCAGCAAAGTGCCGACACCTGCCGAGGAGTAGGATAGCTTCTTACCGGATTTTATGGCTTTTTTTAGGTCATCAAAAGACTTGTAGGGGCTGTTAGCATTGACGGCCAACACGAAAGGATTTTGCTCCAATAAACCAAGAAAAGTAAAGTCATCCCATTTATAAGGGATTTTCTTATTTATCGCTGGAACAGCGGCTTGAGATCCGACTCGTGAAAGCAATAGCGTATAACCATCAGGTCGACCTTTAGCCACATAAGTAGAGCCAGTAACGCCAGCAGCACCTGTCCGATTCACATCTATAATTCCATATCCAAGATATCCAGGTGCGGTGGCAGAGACGATTCGTGCAGCTAGATCAGATGCACCACCCGGTCCATAAGGAGCGACCAGTGTTATTGGCTTAGATGGATATTCGGCAACGGCCGCATTAGTCGCGAAAACAGCCACCGCTGTGATGAGGATGCTTTTAAGAACTGTAATTCTGGGAAACATAACCTATCTCCTTCCTATCTCGGTTTTTGGTTGGCCTCAGTCATCGAAACGGTGATTATCGAATAGTTTAAGGCCATTGGGTTGTATACACTTCAATAACCAATCAGATTTAAGTAATCTAAGCAATATTTAGACCAGAGCAATGAAAGACAGGGAGGTTTATTCAATGAGAAAATTAAACCCCAATGTTTATATTGGTATAGTCGCAATTATTGCTTCGGCATTTGGCTGGCTAGTTGTGATCCCTGTTGGTATTGATCTCCCTAAATCGGTGAAACTATTAGCCCTATCACCAGATTTCTGGCCAAACATTATTATGATTATTTTATTTGCCTGTGGAATTATAGTCTTGATCCAAGGCTTGGTGTTGTGGGCTAAAACAGGAGACACTAGTTACAAGAAAGAAACTCATAACAACAATCCAACTGTAGCTGAGGATATTATTCATTTTAGTCTTATCATTCAAACTTTTCGGATTTCTCTCGTCTTATTAGGCCTCTTTGCATTTTATTTTTTTATCCCGCAGCTTGGCGTCGTTGTCGGCTGCATGTTTTTGATTCTTGCTGGTACCCGTGGCCTGGGACTTAGTTCTTGGATCAAGTCCGTGGCTTTGGCCTTGGTGTTGCCAACTAGCCTTTATTTCTTTTTCAGCGAAGTCGCATACATTCCAATCCCTCTTGGCGTTTTTGAAGCATTAAGATAATTTGTTGGAGGTACACTGCCATCATGACCGCTGAATTGATCGTCCAAGCATTTCAAATTTTTCTCAGCGTAGATAACCTAATTGTTGTTTTTCTAGGTGTCTTAATCGGTACTATCGTTGGTGCTATCCCGGGAATGACCACACCGATGGGGGTGGCACTTGTTCTACCCTTTACTTTTACAATGCATCCCGTCACTGGGATCCTGTTGTTGTTAGGCGTTTATAAAGGCGGGTTATACGGGGGATCCATTACTGCGATTTTAATTAAGGCTCCAGGGACACCTGCTGCTAGTTGTACCGTTCTTGATGGGTTTCCGATGTCGCAAAAGGGAGAAGCACGGCGAGCTCTTGATATAGCTCTTTATTCATCCTGCTTTGCCGACTTTGTCTCTAATATCTCCTTGATCTTGTTTACTGGTATTCTTGCGACTTTCGCACTTCGGTTTGGGCCACCAGAATTCTTTACTTTAATTGTTTTCTCTTTGACCATAATTGCTGGTGTTTCCGGTGATAGTTTGGCGAAGGGGATCATGTCCGCGTGTTTCGGCCTTATCCTTGCTACAGTAGGGCTAGATATTATTTACGGTACTAACCGTTTTGTTTTTAATGAGGTTGAGTTAATGGCGGGGCTCAGCTTCATCCCAGTATTAATAGGTTTATTTGCATTACCTGAAATTCTCAACCAGTTCACCATTAAGGTGGAAAGGAGGGTAAGGACAGGAATGCTGGTGGGCAAGGGGGCTTCTTTCGCCGACTTTAAAAGATGCTTTAAATCCGTGCTCAAGGGCAGCCTGATCGGCGTTGTTCTTGGCGCCATTCCCGGGATTGGTGGATCGCCGTCGGCCTTTCTATCTTATTCAGAAGCCAAACGTTCATCAGGGCACCCGGAGACCTTTGGTAAAGGTGAAATAGAAGGTGTTGCTGCCGCAGAGGCGGGTAACAACGGTGTTGCAGGTGCAACCATGATCCCACTTTTAGCTTTGGGAGTGCCAGGAGATGTAATTACAGCCGTGATTCTTGGCGCATTCATGATCCATGGACTTCGACCTGGACCGTTAATGTTTGAGCAAAATCTATCCCTAATTTATGCCATTTTTATGGGAATTATGCTGTCCTCCGCCTACCTATTTGTAATTGGCAAAATTTCAATCAAGGCGATTTCCAAGATTGCCAATATCCCCAACAATATACTTTACCCTGGAGTATTGATCCTGTGCATCTATGGATCTTATGCAATCAACACGAATGTATTCGATGTTCTGGTCATGTTCATCATTGGGATATTGGGCTTTATAATGTTGCGCCTAAATATACCAGCAGCACCGTTCCTGATTGCTTTTATCCTAGGCCCGCTATTGGAAGATAACTTTCGCCAGGCACTCCTAATGTCTCAAGGGACGCCAGTAATATTCTTCAGAAATGAAATTTGCATCGTATTCTGGATACTCACCGTATTTTCTGTGTTCTTCATGGTTAAAAACCACATTAACGCAAAACACGATTAGAACTGCTTATGGTCTGGTTCGAGAGGAAATATAAATTATGACCAAAGATATAGGCCGCCGGCAGTTCACTTATGCAGTCATTACTGATACTCATTTGAATCAAGGTGAGACGGAATGTAACTCGCCGTTTAAGGTTAATAAACTAGCCAACGGTCGCATGCGCCATGTCGTTCGAGACCTGAATAATAAGGAGGTAGATTTTGTTATTCATTTAGGGGATCTTTTGCATCCAGTCCCCGCCATCCCTGATCTATATGACCGGGCGGCCCAATGCTTTAAGGATCAGGTCGCAGAATTGCGCCACAAGCTCTATGTTGTGCCCGGCAATCACGACGTTGGTGACAAGCCTGTCGACTGGTGCCCCGCGGGAATGGTCAAGGACGATTTTTTGGCGCTTTGGGAAAAACACTTCGGTGCTCACTACCAGGCCTTCGATCATCAGGGCTTGCGCTTTGTGCTTGTCAACGCCCAGATCATCAACTCGGGCCTACGCCAGGAGGCCGAGCAGAAGGATTGGCTAGAGGCGGAACTGGCGAGTGCCGCCGCTGCGGGACAGCGCATCTATCTCAACATTCATTACCCTCCCTACCTGACATATCGGGATGAAGATGAGCACTACGACAACATTGGCGAGCCCGGCCGCTCCTGGCTGCTCGCCCTCATGCAGAAACATAAAGTCGAAGCGTTGTTTGCGGGCCACGTGCATAATTTTTGGTACCATCGCTATGGCGAGACCGACTGTTGGCTGTTACCATCGACAGCCTTCGTTCGCCAAGATTATGCGGAAATATACCGCACCACGCCGCCTCTGGAAATGGAATGGGGTCGCAACGACGCGGCCAAGCTCGGCTATTTTATAGTTCACGTTCACGAGTGCGGGCACCTGTGTGAGATCGTTCGTACCTACGGCAAAATCGCCGAACCAGAAAGTGTTCCGGCTAAACCAGAAAATATGGTTACACAAGCTCACCCAATACAGAGCCCCGTCACCCGGTTCGGTTTCGATATGCGCCAGAACTGGCTCGAGATTATTGAGATCCCGCCGTCAGGCGGCCTCGACGAGTTTGATCGGAAGCGGACCCGCAACGACTACGCTCTGATGGCGCTGATGGAGTTAGGCGTGCGTCGGCTCCGCATCCCGGCCAGGGATTTGTTAGACCCGGATCACCGGCGGCGGTTGGACGAATTGGCGTCGCTCGGTTTCCTGTTCACCCTTTTTTCTTTCGACATGCCTGGTGCGGAACTCAGCGCCGCCGTTAAGGACGCTCGCGGCTTAATCGATACATGGGAATTGGCCCAGAACCTTGAAGATCTTCCGACTTTAGCC
>CAZSWX010000054.1:4731-9335 GCA_964610865.1 uncultured Enterobacteriaceae bacterium | reverse complement strand
AAGTGGTGAAACTGAACGGCATTAACTCGGAGGAGCTGGCGAACTACAAAAATCCGCCGGCGTTTCAATCACGAGGCGGTAAGGTCTCCAACCCGGAGGTGGATTTGGAGAATCCTCCTATGAATTTCCCTCCTGGACAGGAAGTCGTTTACAGCATGTCAGACGAGGAGGTGACGAGCAGGTTAAGCGAGACGACCCCACCGGTCCAACCAAAGAATTGACCGTCACCAAAGTAGAGTGAGGCTGTAAAAGATGGATAATGTAAAATCCCGGCTGATCAATGTGGCGGCCCAGGCTTGGGAGCCATTGATGGAAGGCGTGCAAGCAAAACAACTTTGGGCAGACCCGGGAACGGGTCGACGGGCATTAATGACTCGAGTTGACCCGGGTTTCGAACTCCCAACTCACCGTCATTCCGGGGACGAACTCGTTTTTCTCTTAGACGGGGACTTGTCCGATGAATGGGGTAAGCTTACCGCTGGGAGTATTGGCTACCGCCCGGACGGGTGCGTGCACACCGTTTCTAGTTCTAATGGGGCTACCGCCATTGCCGTCATTACAGGTGGTGTTGAACCCTCCAACGCCCAGCCCGGGGGCCCCCCATCCGAAATCTATGACATAAGCGCTATACAATGGACGCAGGCGCTTCCAGGCGTCGCTATAAAGCCAGTGTGGCAGGACACAGCGGCGCGTAGACGGGTAGTGTTGGCACGATTCGAGCCAGGGTCCAAGTTGCCGCTCCATCGTCACGACGGAGACGAGCTTATTTTTGTAATCGAGGGGCAAAATGAGGATGAAGCCGGACCGGTGCCAACGGGTGATATGAGTTACAGGCCTGACGGATGTACGCACTCCGTATGGTCCGCCAATGGAGCGACGTGCTTAAATTTTGTCTGGGGTGATACGGAGATGCTCTAAAAAGGTATTGATAGGGAGGGTGCCAGTGTAAATCGAACGGGAGTCCATCCGTCCCGTTGGCACGCGTAGGGTTGTTGAGGGACGGCTAGCTGTTGTTGCTGCTAGGTGCTGGATCGCGCACGGCTCCAGTGCCAATCGGAGCCCGACCTAAAGGCCAAGGCTCATTCCTCCGTCGGCTATTAGCATTTGACCGGTGAGGTAAGAAGAAAGGGAGGAGGCGAGAAACAAAGCTATGCCTCCCATATCGGCCGGGGTGCCCCATCGCTTCAGCGGAATACTCTCAAGTGAGTCTTGGTACCGGCGGGGGTGACCCCATGTAACCTTAGTAATCTTGGTGGCGATAAGTCCAGGCGCTATACCGTTCACGCGAATGCCGTCAGTCGCCCATGCTTCCGCAAGGGTTTTGGTCAGTGTTACTAATGCGCCTTTGCTTGCGCTGTAGGCTGGGTTGCCTAACACGGAGAAAAAACTGGCGCCGGAACCCAGTATGATAACCGACCCGTCCTTCTTTTTGAGCATGCCATGAAATTTCGTGCATGTGCTCATGACGCTCATCAGGTTTACATCAAGCACCTTCCGGAAGGTGGGCATCTGAAATTCCGCGCGTTTGTATTCGACAATGCCTTGAGAGGCAACGAGGACGTCTAGCGAATCGAAAGGCGTGACCAGGGAGTCTACATTGGCGTCTTCGGAGACGTCCCATTGGAAGTAGTCTAGATTTTTAAGATTGGAACCTTCCTCGCCCTCGTAATTGTCAGTTGAGGCTCTTGTCCCAGAGACGTACACCTTTGCGCCGTGTTGCTGAAATTGTTGTGCAATGCCATTGCCGATACCACTCGACCCGCCAATAACGAGGACTGTTTTCCCGGTGAAGTCTATTTCGTTCATGAACGTTGCTGTCCTTACTGCAAGTTGATTCTGTTTCCCAAAGAGTCCATACTGTACAGGGTCGCAGATAACGAAGAAAGGCCGGCTTCCTTGTTAGGGAAGAATCCAGGCCGCCGCGATTTTCCTTGGACTAAACTAATTGATCGATAATAAGGAGGAACTGCTATGGCGCTGCCGCAAGATATACGCCCGATAAACAGTGAGTTGATGGATGCAATAACGCAGTCTGCAGATGCGGAGTGGATTCCGAATCAGGACGATCCTAAACGCGCATTCATGAAAGTGTTATGGACCGGCGAAGAAACCGGTCGGTGGATTGTGATGTTTCGATGGCTCAAGGGCTATGTCGCCCCGCCTCATAAGCACCTGAGCGCGGCCCATACTTTCATTCTCTCCGGAAAGTTGAAAGTGCGGGGGGGAACATTTAATGCGGGAGATTATGTGCATGAAGCAAATGGCATGGTGCACGGTGCGACGACCGCAATGGAGGACACTGAGTACCTCTTTATGTGTGACGGACCAGTAATTTTCTTCGGAAAAAATGAATTTACGGGCTATTTAGGTTGGGAAGAGATACGACGCATGCAGGAAGGGCACGAGGCCAGGAAGAAAAAGGCCGCGGCACGAAAACGTGCTGTTTCGAAGAAACGGACTTCGGCCCGAAAACGCGCTTCGAAACAAAAAGCGGCATAGTGGCCCAGAACCCACTGAAGGGCTGACAGTTTGTTGATTTCAAGTTTTTATAGTTTCGAGCGTAAAACATATGCCTGATGCTGCGCCGGCAGTTCCTGCGGCTACCGTGATCGTGTTGCGACCCGGCACAACGGATTTTGAGGTCCTCCTGCTGCGGCGTAGTTCGAGAAGCAACGTCCACGGTGGAGCCTGGGTGTTCCCGGGAGGTCATGTGGACCCCGAAGATTTTGATACCCAAGCGCCAACCGACGGTTTTATCGCGGCTCGAAATGCGGCTGTAAGGGAAACATCCGAAGAGGCCGGGTTGACAATTACGACGGAAAGACTGGTGTATTTTTCGCACTGGACTACCCCTTTAAGCCGCCCGAAAAGGTTTTCGACTTGGTTCTTTGTAACGGACGAATCGATAGAGCAGAGCGTGCGGGTTGACGGACAAGAGATAAACGCGCATCGGTGGTTGAGTCCTCGACAGGCCCTACAAGAACAACGGGACGGGACGATGAACTTGCCCCCACCGACGTTTGTTTCACTTTCCCGCCTCTGCTTGTTCCGCACGGCGAATGACGCTTTCAACGAAGCCCGGAAGCAAGACGCCGAGGTGTTCTTTCCGAAGTTGTTTAAAGTCGATGGGGGTCACTGTTCTATATATCAAGGTGATGCTGGGTACGAGTCTGCGCGCATTGACGAACCGGGCAAGCGTCACCGGTTGTGGATGGTGAGTCAGGGATGGAAGTACGAACAGTCAAGGCATAGCGTGGGGTAGGCGTGTTGGCGGGTCCGACATCGTCGAACATTGTATTCTTGTTTGAAAAATACTCCGAACTTGTGTTCGGAGGTCAAAACACCGATGATTACAGGCAAATCTAGTTTAGCACAAATGTCTCGACTCCCAGCGGTTACGGTGGATTAGAAAAGGCGGTTTCCCGAAACGCGAGGCATGGAGGTCACATCGCTAATATTTCAAATGTAGGTGGGGCAAGACGTCTTATTCTGCCGAATGACAAGCGTATGGTTTTCAATTCAGGTAATGGGATGTGGCACACGGATAGTTTCTCCTTTTAACCTTTAAGTGTTTTTACCGCAGACTCTTCTACTAAGACATTTTTGGAAGTAAGATCCTGAATTTCGGATTCGCTATAGCCTAGGTGGCGGGTGAGGACCGCTCTATTGTGCTGTCCGATCAGCGGGGCAGGGCCCTGTATAGCGCGTGGGGTCTCAGAAAAGACGAATGGCGTATTGGTGATCTGCATCCTCCCCAGCAAGGGATGGTCGACCTCCGATATCATACCACGGGCTCGTATATGCGGGTGATTAAATGCTTCGCCGACGTCGAGAACGGGCGCGCAGGGTATACGGACTTCGGCCAGTGCATCGAGGGCCGCCTCATCATTTTCAAAAGATTGAAGCCATTCTTCTATGAGGCTCACCAACTCGTCACGATTTTCCAACCGGCTGTCGTTTGTTGAAAATTTCGCATCGGAACAAAGATCGTCGCGTCCCATGGCCCTGGCGAGTTGAGGAAATTGGTGGTCTACGGCCTGGAGGACGATGTATCCATCGTTGCCTTGAAAAACCCCAAGAGGTGCGACGGCGAAGTGGTGCGCGCCAAATCGTCTTGGATTCTGTTCCCCCTGGCTAAGTGAATAGAGCGGGATATTGATCATATCGAGCCAAAATAAAGAATCCACCTGAGCTATGTCGATCAATTGGCCCTTGCCGCTTCGGTCACGGTAGAATAGTGCGGCGCACACGGCCAACGCGGCGTGTACGCCAGTGTTAGTGTCTCCGATATAGTTCCCCACGTATTGGGGGGGGCCGGCCGCCTCACCGGTCATGTGCATTACGCTCGACATTGCCTGTCCAATGATGTCATAGCTGGTGTTCTTAGATAATGGGCCGGTTTGGCCGAAACCGGAACAAGAGGCCATGATAATTTTAGGGTTAAGCGACTGAAGACTATCATAGTCGAGGCCAAGTCGGGTCATGACACCGGGCGCAAAATTTTCCACCACAACGTCGACTTTTTCTACCAGCCCTTTTGCTATCTTCATCCCTGCCGATGTTTTGAGATCTACGCACAGGCTCTGTTTGCCGGCACAGGTGTA
>CAZSWX010000054.1:0-4631 GCA_964610865.1 uncultured Enterobacteriaceae bacterium | reverse complement strand
GAAAGAAAGGAACTTTCGATGCGTATTGGAATGATGATAGGCGAGGGTGCAGGGGAATCCCCTGCCATTGATGAGGTGATCAGAAGAGCGCGACGGGCAGAAGAAGTGGGGTTGACTACTGGATGGTTAGCTCAGATTTTTTCTCATGATGCGATTAACCTGCTTGCGCTTGTTGGGAGAGAAACAACGAAAATAGAACTTGGAACTGCTGTAGTTCCCACCTATCCGAGGCATCCCGCGGTCATGGCTCAGGCGGCACTAACTACCCAGGTAGCCTGTGAGGGGCGATTCACGCTCGGTATCGGACTTTCACATAAAATGGTCATTGATGGAATGTATGGTCTTCCGTATAAGCGACACATGGCGCACATGAGGGACTATTTGGTCGTGCTGGACCCAATTCTTCAGGGTGAGGCAGTCAAGTATAGTGGAGACGAATACAGTGCCAATATGGAGATTTCCGTTTCCGGTGCAGCGCCGGTTCCGCTCGTGTTGGCCGCACTGGGGCCGAAGATGTTGGACCTATGCGGGCGCGAGGCTACAGGAACTGTAACATGGATGGCCGGCTACAAGGCCTTAAAGGAACATGTCGTCCCACGTATTACTAAAGCTGCGAAAGAGGCGGGTGCCAAGCCGCCTCGGGTGATTGCAGGAGTTCCCATCGCCATCACCGGTGACAGGTCGAAAGCCATTAAGGTTGCATCTGAGGTCTTTGCAATTTATGGGCAACTTCCTGCGTATCAGGATATGTTAGACAAAAGCGGAGCCGGGGAACCAGTGGAGAACGTTTTAGCGGGAGATAGGACGTTCGTGAGAGACGAGGTCCGACGTTTAGAAGATATCGGAGTCACGGACCTGTGCGCCTTTGCCTTTCACGCTGACCCCACTGCCTTCGAGAACACCGTCGATTTTCTCGGGTCGCTTACGTAAATCGTTCGAAACGCAGACTGAATACATCGAGGCAATCCGTTTGAATCCTGTCTTGAGCAAAGTTGTGGGGGTTCTTTGCGTCGTTATCGTGTACGCACTGGTATACGGCACCTTACTTTTGCGGCACGAACTCAGCACCCAACGTGCTAGCCTGCAACAGGCAGTCTTTTTCTCTCTGGCCGCCGCCAACAACAAAGGGGCACTCGAGACGGCTATGGCACAGTTTGATGTGGTTCGTAGAACGCGGGTCATCGCGCGACCCCAGTTGGCGAGTGTTGTGTCATGGTGGCAGCCAGATACGACACCCAATGCGAAGATAATAGAAGGTTGGGCGGAACGGTTTTTTGTCTCTTGTAGAGCCGTTGTATGCGATGGACTTTCTTTGAGTAACCTAGATTTTACGGATGTCAATTTCGCAAAGGCGCAGCTAGCAGGGGCAGACCTTCGTGGGACGGATTTGCAGGCGGCCAACCTCTCTGAGGCGAACCTACGCGAGGCGGCACTTCAAGGCGCGAACCTGACAGACGCTAATCTGCGGGCGGCTACCCTCACTCACGCAGATCTGTTTGAGACTCGGCTCAGCGGAGCCAATTTCGAGAATTCTGATCTTTCCGACGCAAGGCTGGAAGGCGTCGATTTGTCTGGTGTCAATTTGATGTGGGCGAAATTGAATCGATCAAATTTGGCCGACGCGAGCCTCGCCAGGGCGAATCTGTACGGGGCCGACCTCCGCGACGCGAAACTTGAATCGATTACCTTCGAAGGTGCGGTACTCGTGTGTGCGGACATGATAGGAGTTGAACTAAAGAGCGCGAATTTACGAAAAGCCGATATGGAGGAGGCCGATTTAATTGGTGCGGATCTGAGAGGGGCGAGTTTCGTCGAAGCTAATCTGGAGTCCGCTAATCTTCATCGTGCAAATATGTTTAAGGCGGACTTAACGAAGGCACGTCTTGGGCATGCCGATCTCTTCGGCGCCAACCTAGTAGGAGCGACGTTGGCGGGTGCTGACTTGAGTTTCGCTGAATTGAGACAGGCGGACTTCAGTAGTGCGGACTTGCGCGGGGCGAGACTTCTAGATGCTAATTTGGCGGGTGCCGATCTGTCTGGTACCGATATAGTTGATGCGACACATTTATCTCCAAAGTGGCGTGTGGTATGGAATATCTTAAATGGGGACGGCTATGCCGAGAAACTAAGAGATTCTGACCTGCAAGATGCCGCACTGTCTGGGGTGACGCTGGAGGGAGTCGATCTGCGAGGCGCTAATATGAGCAGGACAGTTCTCCGCTACGCGGTTTTTACGGATGCGGACATGGCAGGCGTTATTCTGAGAGGTGCGGACTTAGAGGGCGCCGATTTTGAAGGGGCTGATTTGACGAGGGTCGATCTTCTGGGCGCCCGCGGGCTTGTCATGCGGCAGTTGCGTCGCGCCAAATCGTTGAACGGGACCATTCTCCCCAAATACTTGGCGGCGGGGGAAAAGTAAGATCATCAGGTTTCGGAGATGCTCGATTGTGCGCGTCGGTATTAGAATTCTTTGAGAAAATTAAGGAGTGCCTCCGTAGTTTCTGCAGGCCGTTCCAGCTGGACCCAATGGCCGGCACCGGAGATGTAAATTTTGTCCCTAAGATCCTCGGTGAAATGATCCATCAGGTCGACCCAGCCGCCGCCACCGAATGCTAAGACAGGATCCTTATCCCCTGCGATAAAGACGGCAGGCTGCTTGATCTTGGCCTCGGATAGTTGAGGAGTAAGCTCCAAGTTTCGGTCGATATTGCGGTACCAGTTGAGTGGGCCCCGAAAACCGCTCTCCTGGTACTGTGATACATAGTAATCGAGGTCCGCTTGAGTCAACCAACTAGGCAGTACCTTCGGGTTTGTCATCCCATCCAAAAACTTAGCCGTGGATGGTTTCTGGATTTGCATGGCGTCTTCTGATGCGTCTCCAGACACGGCATAATAAGTGGTACGGAGACTTCGTTCGACGTCGGCTTCCAATTCCGCCTCCGCGACTCCGGGTTCTTGGAAATACACGATATACCAAAAATTAGAGCCGAAGTTTTCTTGTTTGGTCATCATTCCTGGTTGGCCACGAACGTACGGTACGCTGAGGCCCGCGACGGCCTTTACCCTATTAGGGTAAAGTAGGGCGGTGTGCCAGGCGACCGGGGCTCCCCAATCGTGGCCTACGACGAGGAACTGTTCGTGACCGAGTGCGTTGGCAATGCCTGTAACGTCGGCGCTGAGGTCGACGATGTTGTAGGAGTCGATAGCCTCGGGTTTGTCACTGCCGCCGTATCCGCGCTGGTCAGGAACTGCTACCTGAAACCCCGCGTTTACCAAAGGATCTATCTGATGGCGCCATAGGTACCAGGATTGGGGGAACCCGTGCAGCAATATTACCAGAGGGCCAGTGCCCTCCACCACTGTGCGCAACTGTATGCCGTTGGTGTCAACCACACGAAAATGTCTGTTTTGCATCGGTCTGATGTTCCTTTGGTAGAAATAGTGTGGCCACGATCTGAGGGCACGCCGTCGTGCCCTCAGATCGTCTTAATTTCTGGAATTGCTGCCGTTCGATTTTTAAGATGGACCTATTTGCCAGTGGACTGGCCTTGGGCCGCATCTGCTATTGCCAAACGGTAACCGGTCTCTTTTTCGTAACGATCGATCTCTTTAGCTACGGCATTCATAGCGCCGCCTATTAACGTATCGTGGTCCTCGCGGCACCATTCTCTCGAGGTTACGGCCCGTTCCGCCGATCCCTGTACGTGCGGGAACACTTCTTTCGCCAGGAGTTCGTACGAGTTGAGGCATGCCTTACGTTCTGCCCAGTCGTTAGCCATGAGCATATAACAGCCGAATCCACCGGATTGTTTTGTCAACCGTTCCAGTTGGGCCACGGCGTCGTCCGGTGTTCCGATTACGGCTGTTCCCGATTCAACGAGAGCCTCAGGCCATTTCCGAGGGTCGGTTTCTTCGGGTGCCATGGGGAGGGCAACAATATTTTTAAAATAATCGATCCAGTCGTAAATACCGTACTGGACCTCTTCGAATGCCTGCTCCCGGGTCGGTGCTATGTGCATTGGGCCGACCAATCGCCATTTCGAACGATCTACGGTGTGGCCATGGGCTTTCGCCTGGTCGTTCCAGACCTTCCAGTGGTCTCCGAGTACGGCGAACCCACCCATGCTCGTCGCTCCAAGGGACAACAGCCCAGCTCCGTGTTTTCCCGCGGTTTTTGGTCCGGCGGGGGAGACTGTGGCTGCCACGGCAATTTCGAAATGCGGGTGCGTATACGGTCTCAATTGGAGCCGCGCATCCTTGAGAGTGAACCAGTCGGTTTCCATGCTCAGGGGTTCATCCGAGGTCAGTAGCCGCATGATCGCGCCAAGTGATTCCTCCATGCGTGTTCGCTGAGTATCGACGGGAATACCCATCATGTGAGCGTCGGACGGCAACGCTCCCGGGCCCACGCCGAACATGATGCGCCCTCTTGTCATGTGGTCAAGTTGGATCATGCGGTCTGCAAGGATCAATGGGTGGTGGTAAGGAAGCGAGCTGACACCGGTCCCGAGACGTATATTTCGTGTGCGTTCCGCGGCCGCGGCGATGAAGACTTCCGGTGATGCAATGATTTCGAGGCCGGCGGAGTGGTGTTCTCCAATCCAAGCTTCATCAAATCCCAATTCATCCAA
>CAZSWX010000053.1:7527-9343 GCA_964610865.1 uncultured Enterobacteriaceae bacterium | reverse complement strand
CGGTGGAAATGGTAAACCTGTATGCTGACGTGGCAGAGAAGGAAGGCTACCAAGCCGGTCCAGAAAACTTTGGTTATCTGCAGAATGTTTGCGTTGCAGAGACCGAAGAGAAAGCGCACGAACTTGCGAAGGGATTTGTTTATGGTGGAGGCTTCGGATCTTTTGCCCGTGCTGAATGGATGTTTCCTCCAGGATACAACTCGAAGGCTGCTACCAAACGGTTGGCACAAACGCTAACTGATCCCCGTACTGGCGTGGAAATCATAAAAACGACCCAAGATATTGACGTGGAGCAAATAAAGGCGGGCATTGAAAAGGGTTTCCAAGGCGCGTTGGATAGCGATATAATCATGGCGGGTACTCCGGAAACCGTCATTAAGAAGATCCGTAGAATGTGTGAGACATTGCGGCCCGGGATTATGGGCTTATGGTACCACCATGGGCCTATGGATTTTGAACAACGGAAAACATGCCTGCGACTGCTTGGGCAGGAAGTATTGCCTGCGATGCGGGAAATGGCGAAAGAACTGGATTTGCCGGGTCCGTTTGAGAAATCACCGGGGACGAGGCCTTTGCCGGCGTCCGGGAAGAGAGAACAGATCGTGCCCGACGTTGCTGCGGCGTAGGAAATTAACGTTGGTGAAAAGGCCGGGTTCATTCGCGGCCTTTTCACCCGTCCCTAGATTTATCGTCCTAATTGCTTCGGCCGTCCTAAAGACCCTCCATTCGAAGCAAAAGTACAACCCATCATTCTGTGTAAAAGGTCGTGGTCCATTAGCGCTCCATTGGGATCAGGATCGGCTGTTGCCCAGCGGCCTGGCATAGCTACGGTGTCTTGGCAGGTCCTGGTGAACGGGAAAGTGAATGCGACATGGTCCTGAGGTACCGCGCCGGGAATATTGGCTTGTTCGTTGACAATGGAGGAACCAGCGTCGTATAGGAAAAAGGACTGGGAGCCAATGTATGAGTGCAAAAACACTTAATATTACGCTGATAGATATTTGCCGGTCGGAGACTGAGGTCGCGAGCTTCATCGATGATCCGAAGACGGCACTTGCAAAATACAGGGTATCGGAAGACGAGAGGAGCGGACTAATTGAAAGGGACATGGGGTGGCTGTACAAGTACGGAGTTCATCCCTATGTCCTTGTGCAATTTGCCCTCGCAGTAGGTCTGGAGATACCGGAATATGTTCGGCAGCTGAAAGAGGCAACACGGGGGAAGTAGTCCTAAAGGGAGCAGAAATGGCAGATATTGTTGCAGCGATGTCGGCGGTACACAGCCCGTTGATGATAAGTACGCCGCAGATGGCCGACGAAAGTACGTGGAGCCGGATAAATAAGGGTTTCGACACTTTACGGAGTACTTTCACTGAGGCGGGAGCGGACACTATTTTGGTTATCTCGGACGAACATTTTAATGCGCTGGATCCCAGGCGGTATCCTTCCTTTGGCGTGGTGACGGCCGAGACGGGCACGGGACCGGTGGAAAACTGGTTGGGCATCCCTAGTAACAGTGTCACGGTAGAGTTCGAGTCGGAATTAGCGGAGGCGATCCTGTCTAAGGGTCTCGGGGATGGGTTCGATCTGACGCGAATAGAGGAAGCTGGGTTAGAGCATGGTTTCCTTACATGCCTAAATTTCCTGACGCCCCAGTGGGACATGTCCTACCTCTGGTTGATTCAAAATTGTGTGCTCCCTCCGCTACCGACTTTAAGACGTTGCTATGACTTTGGACGAATGATCGGACGTGCCGTGCGAGAATGGGGAGGGTCACGACGTGTCGCTGTTCTCGGTACAGGGGGATTATCTCATGC
>CAZSWX010000053.1:0-7427 GCA_964610865.1 uncultured Enterobacteriaceae bacterium | reverse complement strand
AATGGGGAGGGTCACGACGTGTCGCTGTTCTCGGTACAGGGGGATTATCTCATGCAGTTGGCACCCCGGACATGGGAAATGTGGATGAGAATTTTGACAATAAGTTCTTAGATCTCCTGTGCAGGCATGACCCGGCCATGTTCGATATTACGGATGCTGAGCTCGATGCCATAGGTAATGGCACCCACGAGATTAGAAATTGGATTGCAGTAGCTGGCGCCGTGGAAGGTGCACGGGGCGAGGTGGTCATGTATGAACAGGCTTTGGTCGTTGGGTTCGGAATGATGCAATTTCAGTTGTAGAAAAACGTTTGCCGTCATAGAGCACCCATTAACCATTTATGTGAGGGGTTCAGCATCATAAAGGGGGGGATGTTGTCTCTGGCTACCCTCGGAAATGGCCGCTCGGTCCTTGGTTGTTACATGGGTCGGCCTGGAGTCTGGGCCCGAAGTTAGGGCATGTACGGAAACTGGCGTGGTGTCCAAAAGCGTTGGTCTGACGTGGGACTATGTAGCGCCGAGCAAACAGATGAAACTGAATACCTTTGTGGTGCTTGGCTTCGGTATTCTAGCTGTCTCGACTGCTGGACCGTTGGTGAAATCGATACCTGACGTACCATATTTAGCCGTTGCGAGTCTTCGGTTGTTTCTAGCGGCGGTAATTGTCACGCCGGTTGCCTGGTACCACTCTAGCACCCAGGGCCTTGTTCTAAATGGATGGGGACTAGTTAGCATCGGATTAGCTAGTGTCTGCCTGGCTCTTCACTTCTCTCTCTGGATTGCGTCGCTCCAATATACTTCCGTTGCGAGTTCAGTGGTCCTTGTCACGATGAATCCGTTGTTTTTGGCCTTCGTAGGCTATTATTTCTACGACGAGACACTGCGCCTGAAGCAATGGGCAGGAATCTTCTTGGGTGTGGTGGGGGCCGTCTGTATAGGCTGGCATGATTTCGTGTCGGACGGAACTTCGGCCTTCGGCGCTTTGCGCGGGGATGTGTTGGCCCTGGCCGGAGGAGTTATGATGTGCATCTATCTGCTTTGCGGAAGATGCGCTGCCCGCCAAATCGTTCCGTCAAGCTACGCATGTCTTGTGTACTGGGGAGCAGCAATAATTCTGATAGCTACGAGTGCCCTGATGGACGTAAGTCTCATGGGGTATAGCGACAGAGCCTATATAATTATAGCGCTATTAGCCCTCCTCCCGCAGGCTCTCGGACATACGATTTTGAATTGGGCGTTAACGTTTTTATCGCCGACGCTGGTAGCGATAGCTCTACTTGGGGAACCCATTGGGGCAATGTTAATGGCGTGGTGTTTCTTGGATGAAAGAATTGAATTATTTCACGCGATAGGGATAGTTGTACTTCTTAGTGGCATAGTATTGGGCCAGAGACGCTAGATTTGGCCTAAATAAATCAACGGCGAATTGAGATTGCTATTAATTCATTTAGCGTGACCCGTGCATTTACTGGTCGGCTAAGTGATCCAGCGGTGACTTGAGTAGGGAGGGCAAAAGCTACGCACGCCTCCTGTTAGTTAGTCGTCCCCGCCTCCTAACGACATCAGGATTTGCAACAGGTACCAAAACATTAGTGCGACACCCGCGAATAAAGCTAGCGAAGCGGCGACGTGCTGATCCGCACGGTAATGATGGATGATGTTAGAGGTCGTATAAAGAACTGAGCACGCAGCGAAAATGATCATGATAGAGGAGAAAAACAGGCCGAGACTGAAGCCGAAGAGCATGCTGCAAAGTATGATACCGAGCGCGATGAACGAGCCGATAGTGAGGATGCCCCTGAGGAATGAAAAGTCCGCTCTCGTGGTAAAAGCAGTGAAGGTAAGTCCCCCGAATAATAAAAGGGTCATTACGCCGGCGGTAGGGATTACTTCTGGAGAACTGTAGTGTCTCGCGATGTATAGCATCGGGAGGAAAATCACCGCTTGCGCAACGATATAGAGGCCGAGACCCATATACTGCATCTGTGGTGAAGTATCGGACCGCGCCCAACGGTCAGCCAACCAGGAAACCCCCATGAAAGCCCCGAGCACAAGAAACCAACCGAACCCGCCAACCATGGTCTGCACTAAAACAGGGGCCATGGCCGAACCTAGGAGCAGGTTTTCCACTAATACGAAGCAGAGTATCGCTAAGGCGAGATGTGTATACGTGCGGCGAAAGAAGTCGGCCCGTACGGCCTCTCCTGCCGACGCTACGGGCCCTGAGCTCGTTCCTGCTGATTCCATTCGCTTCTCCTTATGCGGCAGTCATTGTAGCCAGCAGGCTAGTCCGCCTGCCGGCACGAGTCAATCGTCTGACGTCAGTAAAAATCTACGCCAAATTCAAGAGAATTACCGCTACTTTTACGCGGGCTCAACCTACTCGAGCGGCTATCGGACGGAAGGTGAGTTACTTCTTAAAAGCAGCCCCCAATTCCGTGACGATTTCGGCCATCGCCTTTTTATGCGCATCTAAGTGAAAGAAACTAAAAAACCCGTGAATAGTACCATCATATCGCGTAGCTTTAATAGCGGCGCCCGCATCCTGCAGACGCTTCGCATATGCTTCACCTTCATCGCGTAGGGGATCGAACTCTGCAGTAATGACAATTCCAGGTGGTGGACTGTTGACGTATTTGGCCTGTAATGGAGAGGCATAAGGGCTCTCGCCGGCCTCGTCATTTTCTAAGTAGTGGTCCCAAAACCAGACCATCGAGTCTTTGGTCAACAGGTAGCCTTCGCCGTTTTCTTTGCAGGACACAGTGTCAAACGAGTGGTTCGTCACCGGGTAGAGCAGGAGTTGATAACAGAGTGAGGGGGCTCCGCGGTCGCCCGACATGAGGGCTACCGCAGCTGCGAGGTTTCCGCCTGCGCTATCACCCCCGACCGCGATATGATTTGGATCACCTCCGAAAGATGCCGCGTTTAGCATAGCCCACTTGGTGGCTTCGTAGCAGTCCTCCGGCGCCGCCGGGAACTTGTGCTCAGGGGCTAGCCGGTAGTCGACTGAGATCGTAATGCACTTAACGGCATTTGTTAGCACACGACAAGTTGCGTCATGTGTGTCGAGGTCGCCGATAACCCATCCTCCTCCATGAAAGAAAACCAATATGGGGTGGGGGCCATCTCCGGCGGGCGTATAAATGCGGATGGGCACGTCGCCGTTAAGTGTCTTGATTTTTCGGTCTTGCACGTTAGCAACGTTTTCAGGATTTTCGACTTTGAAGAGCTGAAGCGCCGCTTCCCGCGCTTCTGGCACTTCCATTTCATTGAAGCCTCGACCCCCAGCCTCTACAATTTGATCAATAAAATCTTTTTCCTGCTGTCCAAGTGGCATAGTTACCTCCTTAAAGTCCCCATTCTAATAGATCTCGCCAGAACGGGCTGGCACGGCTAAACTGTTTAACGGTATTATGCGCTTGATTTCAAGAGGGAGGGAACCTGGCCGACGTCGGCTGGTACTTGGCCCTTGCGCCATAAAAAAGGAGGTGTCCGTTTGTTTGGGAGATTTTTTTCGATATTAGAGAAATTAGAAAGAACCCTTGGCGACCGTCGGCATCGGCAGAGTGTCCGTCGTGGGAGCCTTTTGGTTTGGGTTTGTATACTTGGAATAACGGGCTTGCGTGACTTTGCAGTGGCCGAGCAGCATTTGGACTCATTGTCTGTATTTGCGGCCGAAAATTCAGCTACTTACCGGGCGGCCATTGTTATGGAGCCCCGCACCGGCACAATTTTATTTGAGAAAGATGCCCGCGTGTCTTTGCCCCCAGCATCGATGGTAAAAATGATGACCACTATTGTGGTGTTGGAGCAGGTTAGTGAGGGGACTATCAGCCTTGAAGATGAGGTTGTCACTTCTCGCTGGGCGGCGGGAATGGGAGGGTCCCAGGTTTATTTGAGAGAAGGCGAGACCTTTACCGTTCGTGAAATGCTGAAGGCCGTCATGGTTCACTCGGCCAACGACGGAGCCGCTGCGTTGGCCGAATTTGTGGCCGGGAGCACTGAAGCATTTGTTGATTTAATGAATGATAAGGCTAGACAATTGGGGCTACGAGAAACACAGTATAACAGTCCTCATGGTCTCCCTGCTGGTCCTGGTCAAGATGATGATTTGACAAGTGCGAGGGACCTCGCGCTTGTTGGCCAGGAATTACTCAAATTTCCTACGGCCATGGAATGGGCGGCAATTAGCAGGGCACCTTTTCGAGATGGCAAATTCATACTCACGAATCCGAATCGATTATTGAAGAGTTTTCGCGGCGCTGACGGTATTAAAACAGGGTATCACAGCAAAGCAGGCCACTGTGTCACTGCGACCGCGAAACGTGGAGACCTGCGGCTGATTGCGGTAGTCATGGGGGAAAAGGATCGAAAAAAATGTTTTCTAAATGTTTCGCGCCTTTTGAGTCGTGGCTTTGCCCAGTACCGAATGGTTAAACCCGTAGAGCGTGGCGCACCGTTAAAAGAGGAGGCAATAGTTGAAGGAGGAGTCACGCGTTCGGTTCAATTAATTGCTGGTGATGAAATCCTGGCAGTCATAAGGAAGACGGACATTCCTAATGTGCACACCATGGTCAATATGCCAGATCATATCGTCGCCCCAGTTCGCGCAGGGCAGAGGGTAGGCGAAGTTGTGGTGACGGTCGACGGTCATACGCTTGGCCGCTCACCGGCGCTCGCAGTAAACGGCGTCGAACAGTCGAGCGTGTGGGAGCGTTGGTGGCCGTTTTGATGTTCGTGACCAGAAGTATACGGGGAAAGAGTACCAATCGAAGTTTTCTGTAGGCGATATTGGTACGAGAGTAAAACTAAGGGCGTGCGCGGTTTATTTCTCGCTACGGTCTAAGCCCTTGATCCATCCTGAGAACCTATTAGTTTGGCCCTTGGCCTGTTGCCAGAGGAGTTGTACAGCACGATCGGGATTCCATGCCCCCGGTTTTTCTATGAAGTCGAAGCCTAACTTATCCGGCGAATCAGTTATACTGGATCTAAGGAAGGGGTATTTATCGACCCAAGCAGTGACCGGAGAGTTATAAAAATAAGGAACTGTCTCCGAAACGAAACTCTGAGCGCGTGCCTGGCGTATGTCTTTGCGTTCCTTCTCAATATAATCGAGCTTGTACTGTCGAATAGCGCGCGCCGCTTCGTAATAACCGAACAGCGCGCGTGCCCCTGCGACTACCCGCTTTTCGGCCTCTCCCTGACTTTGGCGACTCAATACACGGAGGCGGTTTCTTGCGAGTACTACACCTTTCTCGTATTTAGGCAGCGGGTTCGTAAGGAGAGCCAAGGGTTCCAGTTCCCTCAACGTGGCTAGGGCTTGATCGCCGATCGCCTCAGTGCTTTTTTGGATTTTCTTCGGCAGCGGCGCCGTTAACATCGCGCGCAAATTTGATACCGCTTGCTTTTCTTCTTTCTTTTCTTGCATCCGCTGCCAAATTTCGGGTTCAAAAAAAACCGGACGCCGTTTGCCCTTGCGTGAGACGAGTAGAAGAATAGCCTTCTTTTTGGTTTCCGCGTCCCGAATAGCTTTCGAATAGTTGTTGCAATCTTGTACAGTCCAGCTGTTAATTTGCTCGACAATATCTCCTTTCTTCAATCCGACCCGGGAGCCAGGTGTCAGTTGGGTTATTTCGGATATGGCGAGTCCGTCCTGGCCCTTTTGTTTTTCGGGATCTAGTTTGAGCCCGAGGTATGCATGACCTTCTTCGCAAGAGTTCGCATCCGCCCGGTTCGTCAAGCAGAGCAAACCAAACACGAGTATAAAGCCCAAGGTGCAGTTCCTAGCAGTCATATTCTTGTTCCCTGTCGATAGACGTAGTGTCCCGGGTAGTTTTAGGCGCATTCTAAAGTGTTTTATTCGTCCGGCGTATGGGTTGAACCATTGTATGCTGTCTAGTGTGGCTGCATTAAGGCCGGTTGACAAGTAGCATCCACAGGTAAGAGGAGAGTTGTGTCTCACTGGACTTCGTCGATTGTTTAAATTCTTTGCTCTTTTGCCGG
Organism: uncultured Enterobacteriaceae bacterium; assembly: GCA_964610865.1. Classification (GTDB taxonomy): domain Bacteria; phylum Desulfobacterota; class Binatia; order Bin18; family Bin18; genus Bin18. Next base: position 1,425 of record CAZSWX010000053.1, on the reverse strand, counting down.
AAAGACTCAAAAACCTTAATCTAACGCTCTCCCCAGCGAAGCTTGTTGCGAAGAACGTCGAAGAACGTCCGGTTGGGCGAGGCTATCAGAGGCACGGTCACTGCTGAACGCTCTATACGCACGGTGTCGCCACTCTTGAGAGGCAGGCCTTCCTGACCGTCTAGCGTGAGCGTTACGTCATCGTCCGATGTTCGGACAATGACATCGATGTCAGCTTGGCCCGGTAAGATAATCGGTCGATTGGTTAATGTGTGCGGACAAATAGGAGTTAGAATTACTACGTCGATTGTTGGGTCAATGATGGGCCCACCCGCCGCAAGGGAATATGCCGTTGAGCCGGTAGGGGTGGCCACAATGAGACCGTCTGCCTTGTACGTACAAACATGTTTCCCGTTGACCCACGTTTCTAAGTCGATTATGCGGGCCAGTGCTCCTTTGTTAATAACCGTGTCGTTGAGGCTTTGAAATGTACCGATCGTTTTTGTGTCTCTGATGAGTGCGGTGGTCAAAAGGCTTCGGCGATCTAGCGCGAAATCCCCTGAAAATATGCGGTCGACCGTGGAATATAACTCTTTAGTGGTGGTCTCCGTCAGAAAGCCTAGGCCCCCCATATTCACGCCTAAGACAGGCACTTCTCTCAGGGTCGCCTGTCTGGCGACGCTGAGGAGGGTGCCATCGCCGCCGAGAACGACTACAAGGTCCGCTTTTTCCATTATTTCGACTTTGCGCCAACCGCGATTCATTCCTAAGTCGGTGCTGGTTCGGTCTTCCGAAAGAACGGTTTTCTCTCTCTGTAACAACCAGGCCAGGAGTTCACGCCCGAGTGCCACAGCGTGGGGACTGTTCACTTTTATGATGAGCCCTATTGTTTTCATAGAGTTCTACCTGAGCACCACATTTTTCGTAGATGGCTCCATTTTCTGAACTTCTGGAGTATAATGCCCGCAATATGGCTACAAACCCAGGCAAACTCAGCAACCAGGCAAGCCTCTTCAAACATAGTGCCCAAAAGGAAGGTAGCAAGAAAGCCCCTCTGGCCGAGCGCCTGCGGCCTCAGACCTTGGATACGTATGTAGGGCAAAACCATCTTCTGGGCCCGGGGAAGTTATTGCGCCAGATGGTTGAGCAAAGAGAGCTCGCATCGATGATTCTGTGGGGACCTCCAGGATGTGGAAAAACGACGCTGGCTAGCCTATTAGCTAATTCGGTTGACCTACCGTTTGTAAGTTTTTCAGCGGTTCTGTCGGGCGTGAAGGAACTGCGCACGATCCTGAGTAAAGCGGAGGCACACCTTCAGATAAAGGGTGAGCCTACCGTGTTGTTCGTTGACGAAATTCATCGATTCAATAAGGCGCAACAAGATGCTTTTCTGCCGCACGTAGAAAGGGGCCTCGTCATTCTGATTGGTGCTACGACAGAGAACCC
>CAZSWX010000052.1:0-9384 GCA_964610865.1 uncultured Enterobacteriaceae bacterium | reverse complement strand
CCCAATATAACCTCGGAGCAATGTACCTTGAAGGCCGTGGCGTAGCAGAAGATCGGGACGCAGGGCTCGATTGGCTAACGAAAGCAGCAAAATCGGGCCATGCCAATGCACAGAAGCTTCTCGACCAAATCAGTGCAAAAAGTTAGGCGTTACTCGCGAGACCAGAAGGTTTCCGTAAAGAAGAAAAAAGAATATGGGTAGTGCCAGCAGGATCAAACGACTCATTCTAGGCGTCGCTATCCTCTCAAGTAGCATTTTATTGGACCAAGCCACAAAAAACATTGCGACTCAGCACCTTAGACTGAAGCCACCATTTTCATTCATGGGGGACAGCGTTCGGCTTCAATATGCCGAAAACAAAGGGGCCTTTCTTGGCCTAGGGAATCGGCTCTCTCCAACTGTCCGATTTTGGCTTCTGACGGTCGCCACGACGCTGTTGCTCGTGGGGCTCTGTATATTTTTGATCGTCAAGTGGAACACCAGCCAACCTTCTTTTATAGCGCTGACTCTGATCCTATCTGGTGGTATAGGCAACATGATAGACCGCATCTTTAATGACGGTAGAGTGATAGACTTCCTGAACCTCGGCGTTGGCTCTTTGAGAACTGGGATCTTCAATGTAGCCGACATAGCTATCACAGTCGGGTGTATCCTACTTTGGTTTTCAGCGAAGACCGGCGACCGAAGCGCCGTCGAGTAACCCTCGACATCACTAAGGCACCAAGCAGAATTGAAGCCGTTCGTAAGTCCTCTGCTAACGCGGACAGCCGACTCGGTCTTTTCACGGCGGCCGTTATGGTGATACCATTCCGCTAGTCCGCAAAGTTATAGGGAGGTTCAAATGGCAAAAGAGGTCGTAATACCAAAAGGAATGGAAGCGTACTACAATGATTTCCACTTTGCACCTGCAGTAAAAGACGGAGACCGACTCCACTGCTCGGGGCAAATCGGTGTGGGGCAAGGAAACAAGGTTCCAGGTGATCTGGACGAACAATTCACCCAGGCGTTTGAGCACGTGAAAACTACACTCGAAGCTGCCGGTGCGACCATGGATGATATAGTGGACATGACCACCTATCACGTGGATCTCCAGAAGAACATTGCCACGTTCATGAAAGTAAAAGACCGCTACCTAAAGTCTCCCTTTCCTGCCTGGACAGCGATAGGAATATCTGAACTAGCCTTCCCCGGAGGAATGGTCGAAATCAAAGTCACGGCCCGCTTAAAATAGCAGCAACACTTGTGGCCATAACGCCCTCTTACGGTTCGAATTGAGTGCCGCAGGTTGGCCTACGAGGATCGCAATTACCAATAGAGAAAAAATGCGAAAAGAAACCCCCGCGAGACCCTTTTGGCAATGGAAAAGCCTCAAAGAAATGACGGTTCGAGAATGGGAATCCTTATGTGACGGTTGCGGCAGATGTTGCTTGACGAAATTGCAAGATGCCGAATCCGGAGGCCTTCACTACACAGATGCAGCGTGCCGTCTTCTCGATCTGAAGCTGTGTCGGTGTAGGCATTATGCCCAACGCACAGAACTCATCCCCGACTGTGTTTCCCTTTCACCGCAGAACCTCCCTCGTATTGAATGGTTGCCTATCTCGTGCGCTTACAGGCGAATAGCGGAAGGTCGCGGGTTAGCATGGTGGCACCCCTTGGTATCGGGCAGCGGCGCGACTGTGCACCAGGCCGGGATTTCTGTGCGCGGTAAGGCCATTTCCGAAGACGCCCTCACAACAGATCTCCTAGAAGACCACATTATTGACTGGGTCGAGCACGACTAAAAATTGCGGTGCGCAACATATGCCACGTCTCAGAGCCGCTACAAGTTTTCTTTGTACTATGCTCCGGCTGTGGACTGCCACCTCCACCGGACCCGTCGGAGACCGGCCGCACGCGGCAGTAACACTCTTCGATTTTGAAGGTTGACCATTCTGCCGGAAAGTCCGTGAGACTTTGACTGTCCTCGACCTCGACGTAATAATTTACCCTTGTCCGAAGGGCGGACCACGGTATCGAGAAACCACTAAGCTGCTTGGAGGAAAACACCAGTTCCCCTACTTCATGGATCCCAACACAGGGGTCAAGATGTATGAGTCAAACGACATTGTCGAGTACCTGTTCAACACCTACGGCATCGGCCCTATACCATTTATGCTAGCGCCGACGCTATCCAGCAGCGTCTTGCTGTCTTTTGCGGCTCTTATTCGGCCAGGTAAAGGAGCCTTCTATAAAAACTCCATACCCCCGGTTCAATTTCTCGAGCTCTATAGCTACGAAGGGTCCCCCATGTGCCGGCCTGTGCGTGAGTTACTGTCCGAACTAGAGATTCCCTATTATCTCCACAATACCGCGCCCGGAAGTAAAAAAATTAGCCGCTTACGAGCCTGTTCCGGCAAGGCTTCGGTCCCTTACTTGTTCGATCCAAACACCCAGGTGTCACTCTCAGAGCCGGAACAGATAATGCAGTACCTGAAGACAACCTACCATTCCGTTTGAGTCCCCCTCTTCGACAAGTGGTTCCCAAACCGCTACAGTGGTCCGTCAATTTCACATTCGGAGGGGTAGCTATGAGCAAGAGGCGCTGGTCCCTATCTGTACCTATAGAAGAACTAACTCTCGCCGACCATGTCCAAATTGGACAACAAGCCGAGGCAAACGGATACACGGACGCCTGGTCACTTGAAGTGGATGGCGTGGACTGCTTCTCTCCCCTGGCGGCGCTTGCTCCCTCAACGAACTTGCGCCTCGGAACGGCAATAGCGAACGTGTACACGCGAGGCCCGGCCACCTTGGCCATGACCGCCGCCGGGCTTGCAGAGTTAGCGCCTGGGCGTTTTTGTCTTGGGATAGGAGCCGGGTCTCATCCGATAGTCGAGTCATGGAACGGTGGCCAATTCTCGCGTCCGGCGATGCGCGTGAGAGAAACGTTAGAGTTCCTCCGTCAAGCGTTTAGGGGTGAACGCGTCACCTTCGATGGTGAAACATTCTCTGTAAAAGGCTTCAGATTGAGCCGACCGCCAAAAACTGAGATTCCCATACACGTTGCGGCACTCAAACCGAGAATGCTACAGATCGCCGGACGCTACGCCGACGGAGCAATCATAAATTGGCTGTCGCCGGAAGATGTTAAGAAATCCTTGGCGGTGGTCCAGAAGGCGGCGGCAGATGCCGGTCGGCGTCCAAGCGAGATTGAAATTACAGCAAGGATCTTTGTCAGTGTCGATCCGCCGAGCGACGCAGTAACGACTGGCATGAGGCGACACATCAACACCTACCTCAACGTTCCGGTGTATAAAGCATTTCATCAATGGCTGGGCCGTGGAGACCTCCTGACACCCATGTGGGACGCATGGTCAAATGGCGACAGAAAAGCGGCGGTCGCGGCTGTGCCCGAGGAGATTATCGATGATCTGTTCCTCCAGGGGGATACCGATGGGATCAAGGCAAAGATCGAACGCTACTTCGCGAATGGTGTCGACACGGTGTTCCTCCAGATGCAGTCCTTCGAGTCCGATCCTGCCAAAAAACGTAAGAATATTTTGCAGGCTGTGGAAAACCTTGGGCCTGGGAATCAATAATTGGACCAGTGAAGCAAACTCACAGGCGTTTCTCGAAAGCCGATAGAAGCAAGAAGGCCACACCCATGCATAAATTCGCTTTGACCAATTGTGCGTAACGGTGATGAAGCAGGGTGAATTCATCGCGGAACGATTGTTTCGCGGCGTCGTAAACATCGAAATTTTGAATCTCAACGCTTCGTAAATATTCGAGCCGCTCGCCCAAAACCAATGCATAATATATGAGCACCAAAGACATTCCGACTACAAGAGCGGTCTTGCTAAGTCGGACCATAGTCCACGAGTCGCTCCTGCACAGAAAGTAAATAGCGGAAACCGCCATAGAAGCAGCTGCTGCAAACTCGAGACGGTTCAGTTTCTTCAAAACCGACGCATTGACCTCACCAGCCAGCGTGATGGTGGGTAACTCTTGGAAAACCGTGCCAGCAACAGAATAGCCGAATCCCGCTAATGCACCAATCCATATTCCCACCCCCACCGTTTCAAAGAAAACTACCACGCGAGCAAAATAGTATCTCAAGGTCTTCTCCAGACTACCATTGAAAAGGCATCGTTTAAAAATGTTCGTATGCGTGGCATGACCAATCCAGCAAGTAGAGCCCTGCCCCTAGCGCAAAGGACGTTCCGTCGCTCTGTTCAAACCTCGTCAGCCCACTCCAGAAGGTCGTCCACCCGAAATGTACGAACCTGACGGATCTGTTGTGTGACGCTTCTCAACCCATTCTCGAAAATGCAGTCATTTCACCACCCGTTTCCCCGTAGCCCGTCATCTCTACGTAGCCGCTCCCGTCGACGCCTTTGCCCTGAACACTCCCACGAATCCCCACCGCGCCTTCCCAATAGCGTATCAAAGTATGCATTTCCTGGTCCTGAAGGCGAGGCGTAACCACTATATCTATATCGAGACTGGAGACACGAATATTCCATTTAGCCGGGTATTTAATCTGGTTTCGAGGGCTGACCCAGTCTGCTAGGACCACCACATCAATGTCTGCTGTTCTCAGGTTAGTCGACGCACCATCCCTCGCCACAAATGTGCCTCCACTGAATGGAGAGCGTTCCCCGTTTTCGAGTCTTATGTCGTAACACATCAGCTCTGTCCCATCGGACAACTGTAGAGCAAACCAATCCCAACCCCGAGTACGTTCATCCAGAACGCTTGTACTCCATTCGCGGTCCATCCACGCAAAACCGTCAACCTCGAAACGCTTCCCCTTAACGTCAATCTGCCCCGCAGTCTCTAGCCGGGTGAGCGAGTAGTAATAAGAAGCATTTCCTAGTCCGGCTCCTTTCTTACTCAAACCTTTCTCACCATGTAGTACTGCGGGCTTTTCCGAGCGCAAGCGAAGATCGATCCCTATTCCGTCTTCCTCAGCCCGCAGCCTCATAGCCATCCCCTTTCCCGTGGCGCTGCCCTCGGCCTGCCCCTCCACATTCCAATCATCCAGCCATACATGAAACGGACGAACATTCGCACCGGCCAAATTCACGGCTTCGCGACTGAATCGCTCGAATGTGTAAAAACGCCGCTCTCGCACGTCTGTCAGGGCAAAGTGCGCCATGTAGACCTGTCCGGCAGCCCAGCTCGAGTTACGTTCGGAACCTCCGCCCTCCGGATGCAAGGCTGTGCGAAAAAACGTCAGTTGAAAACCGAAACGGCGGCCGCCCCCACCTTCCAAATTGCCGGTGTAGTACCACCATTCCGTTCGGTATCGCGGGTGTGAGCCGTGATCATTCGGGAAAGAAAAACGCCGTTGGTTTGCCGCTACCGCGAAGCCATCCGTGTTCGAACGAAACACGCTTTGGATAGAGAAACGCCGCTCCGGCTCGACTTTAGGAATTCTCCGATGCTCACTCAGCAGTGCGAGTATGCAAACGGCGGAAGCGGCAGTCAAGATTATCGTTCTTTTCCTCATGTTGTCGTATTTCTTTATTCTTCTCTCAATGCGATTGCTGGTGAAATCCGCGAAGTTTTGAACGCAGGGTATATTCCCGCTAGCAGTGCTGCTGATGTTGACATAACTAATGCTTCTAACAGTATGTCGGTTGACATTGATAACTGCAGCGTCCATCCAAACGAGCGCCGGTTAATCACGAAAACGAGAATCCCCGCGAGCCCTATGCCAACCGGCACCGCCAATACGCCGGCCACCAGCCCCATTAGTCCCGTCTGGGCCGTCATCAATCGCCAAACTTGTTGTGGTGTAAAACCTATAGCACGTAAAACACCGAATTCGCGCTGACGCTCCAACTGCAATGCCATTAGCGCACTCAATACCCCGACAAAGGCGACGACCGTGGTTAGCAAATGAAGGACAGAAGTAATAGCGAACGTCCGATCAAACACGGATAGTGACTCGGACAACAATGCCCGGTTCGAGCGAATAATGACGTGGTGTCCCTCCCCGCTGGCGTCACTAAGTTGTGCGACGAGCTCAATCACGCTGACCCCTGGCTCGGCGTAAATCCCAAGGGAAGAAACCTCGAAATCCTCCCACCACTTGTTATACGTGGCCCGACTAACCACGATGATGCCCTGGTCTGATCCATAGTCGGTGAATACGCCAACTATCCGAAACAAGGCCCGCCCTCTGTCAGTGTTTAATCTAACAACCGAACCAGGACCTAGTCGGTGTCTGTACGCATACGGTTCGGAAATGATCGCAGAATCGCCGTGGCGAAAGACGCCCCAGATCGAATCCGTATCATTGGAAAGGAACCGATAGGCTGCGAAGCTTTTTCGTGTGAGTTTTGCAGCTACAAGTTGTGATGGGCCGAACTCCGATTCGACCGTAATCCCTCTGTAAGTGCTTACATCGGCTACACCGGGCACCCTCACCATCCTCTCAACGAGATCATGGTCCAACGTGTCCCTACTTCGCCTAGATACAAAGCCCGGCGGCGCAACGTAAATATCTGCCAACAAAGAGGATCTTAACCATTGGACAACCGTATCGCGAAAACTCTCCACCATAATTCCTACGCCAACGGTCACTGATACGGCAATCATTAGGGCCGAAACAGCGACTGCGGTCCGGCTTAAAGTGGACTCAATACCTCGTCCACACATCCTACCCAATAAACCTCCACCCATGCTTAAAATCGGTTGAATAGCCCTTATACAAGCCACTGCCAACAACGGTGTCATGAGAACAGCACCGAACAATACAACAAAGAGAGCGCCAAAGCTCAGCCAAAGGCTTTCGGCCGACACATAGAGTCCCCCCAACCCTATCAAGAGCGTACATAGGCCAAGCCCGGCTGCCTGTGGAGCGGTCTTCATAGCGATGCCTTCTACATGCGAACGATTCATCACATCACGAGGTTGGGTCTTCATCGCTTCCCGGGCAGGTATGGCCGCAGCCAGTAATGACCCGCCGACCCCAAGTACGATTCCTTTGCCCACACCAAACAACGTGATCGATACGTCTCTCACGGAAACCACAAAATAAAGGTCAGTGATGGTTCGTGTAATGAGATGCGTGAGACTACTCGCAAGCACTACACCCAAACCTACCCCTGCCGCTGTCCCGAGTACTCCTAATACAAAAGCCTCTCCTAATATAAGTAACCGTAGTTGCCCCGTTGTCACGCCTTGGGCCCTCCAAAGCCCTATTAATCGGCGTCTTTGAACCACGGCAAACATCATGGTGTTATAAATAAGGAAAATTCCGACTACGAGAGCCAAGAGGCTTAACGCAGTCAAGTTCAGGCGAAACGCTTTTGTCATCTGCTCGAGCGCTTGCGAGCGACCCTGAGCAGAGGACACCCGCACACCCGAGGGTACCATGGCACGAATTTTTTCTAACATTGCAACGCCCGAGGGACCCGGCGGAGCCAGGACGTCAATTCGACTAAGACGTCCTTGGTAATTCAACAATTCCTGAGCGGTCGCTATGTCAGTCAACAAGAGGTTGTCCATGACGCCACTCATTTGTGTGTCGTCCTCACCAAGCAAGCCCACTATAGTAATGTTGCGTTGAATCGTACTAGTTGTAACGGAAAGCGTATCCCCGACTCGAACCCCAACCTGCTGAGCCCTTTTCGCGGTGATGATTCCCGTTGCCGGCCTTACCAAGATTGGGAATAAGTCTCCCGCAGCACTTTCGCTAAAAACTGACAGATAGGGACGGAACCCCGCTTCAGCGAAGACATCCACACCTAAGAGATGTAGTGTCATTCCAGGACGGCCGACGATCCCGACGGTCTTTTCAACCACGGGCGCAATCGCCCTTATTTGTCCCTTGACGCGTATTTCCCGATACAGTTCCTCGGGGAGGCCCGCCGGCCCTCCCTCCACTTGGTGCGTCGCCCTCCCTACAACGCTATTCGTCGCCATTTTGAAAGCTCGGTGCGCACTCTCGTTTGACAAGTCTATCCCCACAACAACCGCAACTCCCAGAGCAACTCCCAAGATAGACGAAACCGTCTGCCAGGGATGGCTCGTGAAGTAGCGCACGCTTCCCCTCAGGAATAGGCGATTGGCAATGGCTTTCACGACGGCAGCCCGCCAGTACCGGGGCTGTCGTTTTCCACAACCCGTCCTGATCGCATACGCAAAACACGATCTGCGCGGCTGACGATTTCTTGGCTGTGTGTCACCATCACCAGGGTTTTTCCGCTGCGTCTCGTGAGCTGATCGAGCATATCCATCATCTTCGCGCCATTTTCTGCGTCTAGGTTTCCCGTCGGCTCGTCCGCCAAAATGATCCCCGGGTCATGGGCCAAGGCCCTCGCAATTGCTACTCGTTGCTGCTCGCCGCCGGAAAGGTGGTCCGGGAAACTATCTCCGCGGTCACCCATGCCAACGGACCCCAATAAATCCGAAGCGCGACCTTGTTCTTCCTCGTTTAGACGATTGTTTAATTCCAGCGGAAGCAGCACGTTCTCCCACACCGTCAAAGTCGGTATCAGATTAAAAAACTGGAAAATAAAACCGATATTGGCACGGCGAAAAATTGTCCGTTTCTGCTCGTCCATCGCCGTCAAATTCAAACTCCCTTTCTCAGAGTAAAATATGACCTCTCCCGCGGTAGGACTATCGATGCCGCTTATGATGTTCAAGAGCGTCGACTTCCCCGATCCACTGGGCCCGACCAACACTACAAACTCGCCCGGTAATATTTCGACGTTCACGTTGTTAAGGACCAACAATCTGGAGCCGCCTTCTTGGTATTCTTTGTTGACGGACAGCAACGAAAGGACGGGGCGATTCGCGCAGCTCTGCGCAACCGACAAATGTCGACCTTTTTCCTCCCCTGCCAAATTACCCTCTTTCATAGATATTCTTCCTCACCTACAAGAACGCACGCCGTAGCCTTCTTTCCACAAGTGGTCGAGACCGCATGAGGCGCTCATCTCTTTGCCAGCGACAGTCAAAACTGCAACATCATGATTGTAACATGGACTTTTCAGTACTGGGTACTGGCCTACTCGCCGTGAGAATATTCTTGACTCTGCCCTGGATGGTAGGCGCCTATACAAACACGTCTCCCTCATAGACTTGGGGGGGGGCGGTTTGTTGGTCTTTTCTAGTTCTACGTCTAGAAAGCCCTCCCCCGTTGGGGCTCAGACAAGCGACGGTAGGCATACTCGTCGCCCTCTGCGGCGTGCGGCTAGCGGTATAAATCGGCAAAAGGAATTACGGTGCCGACGCGGACCGTCGGCGCCATATCACGCGTGCAAATAGCGGCTCCCGTTTTTGGTGGGTCACCCTATTCCCCCTCGTTTTTCCCCTAGGTTTCTCGATTTGGCTCATCGCACTACCCTTGTATGCTTTACCCACGCCCACGTCGCCGCCAGG
>CAZSWX010000051.1:0-9413 GCA_964610865.1 uncultured Enterobacteriaceae bacterium | reverse complement strand
AGGTGCGCTTCCTGCCTCATTCGACGCCGTGCCCCACTCCGCGCGAAGGTCTTGACGTTACCCTTCGCTACGCAAGCGGTTTCGAGAAAGAATTGCAGATAGAGCACCTGAGATCACATGGTCCCTTCCTCTTGTTAAAATTGGAACTGGTAGAAACACGAAATCAAGCGGAAGCAATCCGAGATACAATCCTTTGTGTAGACGAGAAAGATTTACCGAAAGTTGAAGGCAGCGAATTCTATCACTATCAGGTAGTAGGACTAAGAGTATATACAAGAACGGGTGAAAGCCTAGGGAAGATAAAAGCGGTGCTCCCAACAAAGGGGCACGATATTTTTGTGGTCGAAAATGGAGCGGAGGAGTATTTGATTCCCGTTGTTGAGGAGATCGTATCAACGGTCGATATAACGGGCAGTCGAGTGATAGTCGACCCACCCGAGGGCCTTATAGAATAGATCAACGAGAATACTATGCACTTCAATATCGTCACCATTTTCCCAGACTGGTTCACTTCGCCTCTCGCGACCAGTCTGCTGAAGAAGGCCCAGGACAAAGGCATTTTGTCCGTTGAAGTGCATAATCTACGTGACTATGCTCCGGGTAATCACCGGGCAACCGACGACGTGCCCTATGGAGGAGGATTGGGGATGGTAATGACACCGGAACCTTTAATCAATGCTATCGAGGCAACTACTCCGCCAGAAGGGACTTGGCGGCGCGTATTGCTCTCTCCACAGGGACAACCTCTTTCGCAGCAGAAAGTCGCGGATCTTGCAAAATTGGATGGAATGACTTTGGTGTGTGGCAGATATGAAGGCGTCGACGAGAGGTTTCTCCGTTTTGTAGATGAGGAAATATCCATAGGCGACTATATTGTCAGCGGCGGTGAAGTGGCGGCTTTTGTTCTGATAGATTCGGTAGCACGCCTAATTCCTGGTGTTATTGGGAAAGAAAAGTCCACAGAGGAAGAATCTTTTAGTGATGGGCTACTAGAATACCCACAGTATACCCGGCCAGAGACCTTTCGCGGAATGAGGGTGCCGAGAATTTTGTTATCGGGGCATCACGCTAACATCGGTCGCTGGCGTCGGCGCCAAGCGCTACTACGCACTCGCCAACGTCGTCCTGATCTACTTCGGAACAGGAAGTTGAGCGCCGAAGAACTCGACTGGATTCAATCGAGCTTCGGGAAAGACGCTTAGTGTTGACCCTTCCCCAACCACAGCTAGGAGAAACAAAGCGATCAGTCCTAGCAGACGTATACCTTGCACTGGTTCATCACCCGGTTTACGACAAACAACACAACGTTGTGACAACGTCCATAACGAACATGGACATTCACGATATAGCACGCTCCGCGCTCACTTATGGAGTACGAAGATATTTCGTCGTAAACCCTGTGCGAAGTCTTCACGCTTTGGCGGAGAAAATTCTCGAACATTGGCAAGTAGGGCACGGGAGCACCTACAATCAGACGCGAAAAGATGCGCTTTCTATTGTAACCCTGACCTACACCCTCGAAAGGGTGCACCAAATAATTGAGCAGAACACGGGCAAAACCCCCTACGTAGTCGCTACTTCCGCTAAATTCGGGAGGACAGACCGCATTAGTTTTTCGTCATTGAGGGAGTACCTTCGTGATACTAATCGTCCTGTCCTCTTGCTACTTGGTACTGGTTGGGGGTTAACAGAAGCGATTTTCGAACAGGCAGAGGCAACTCTAGAACCAATCGAAGGTGAGGGAACCTATAATCATCTTTCTGTCCGCGCTGCTGCGGCCATAATGCTGGATCGATTACTCGGCCACGCTTCTTGACCGGACCCTAGCCCCAAGCTATTACGTAAGGTAAGTTGTTTCTCTGCCGTCAAAAATTAGAAAATGGGCTGCAGTTAAAACTCTGCAATCCTCCTTTCAAGGCGGGGTGCACAACGCGGCCTCACGTGGGGCATCTATCGAGAGATAACTGTCGGAGGAGGAGAGCACAGAATGAGTAATTTATTGGCCGCTATAGAAGCCAAACAACAAAAAACTGATATTCCGGATTTTAAGGCAGGTGATACCGTCCGGGTCCACGCAAAGATCGTGGAAGGAGACAAAGAGCGCATTCAAGTCTTTGAAGGCGCAGTAATAAGCCGCGCCCACGGCAAAGGGAACAGGGCTACCTTTACCGTTCGCAAAGTCTCCTATGGCGTCGGCGTCGAACGAATATTTCCTCTACATTCCCCTCGCATTGAGAAATTAGAGATTCTTGCCCGCGGCAAAGTTCGACGGGCAAAGCTGTATTATCTTAGAGACCGGTTCGGTAAAGCCGCGCGCATCAAGGGGACGCGGTTACAAATACCTGAAGTCGGAGCGCAAAGTCAGGTCATTCAACTCTCTGAAAATGAAAGAGCGGACACCCCGCCTAACGAAGAAGCAAAAGAACCTACGACCTAGCTCGACCGGCTAGCCCTGGCGGCGTTCGGGCTACAACGTGAAGGGAAGTACAATTACCTCTCTCACATGATCTATCTTATAAAATAATTCGGTAGCGAACGGTTACCGGCCTGCGCAAAGCCGTTTTTGCAGAGAAACGACCCGTACGCACGAAGGCCAGCTGTTTCTAAATTATGATAGTATCAACCCTTTTGACTGTATTTAAGCTACCGCTATAAAATTTTGTCTTCCCAGTGAACAGCTCCGGAACCAAGGCTCCAACAGTTGCTGGGAGAGGCCTGTAACCGAATCGGTGTCCCTTTTGAGTTTTTGGAAAGAAGCAGCACACCATGCCGGCGCCTTTCGACATAATTATACTGGGAGGAGGTATAGCGGGATTCACGGCTGGCTTATACGCTGCCCGAGACCGTCGCGACACCCTTCTAATTGAGCGGTTTTCCGCAGGGGGCCAGGTACTCAACTGCGAACACATAGAAAACTATCCTGGTTTTCCAGATGGAATAGCCGGGTACAAGTTGGGTCCCGAAGTTCAGCAACAAGCTACTAACTCCGGTCTCAAAATGAAGATCGCCACCGTAAACGCACTGAATCACGAAGGCGATATATTTTCGGTAGACACAGACGAAGAGACCTTTCAAGCGAGAACCGTCATCATTGCAACGGGATCTCGTTTCTCCACACTAGGGATTCCGGGAGAGAAACAGTTTGTTGGAAAAGGTGTTTCCCATTGCGCCGCGTGTGACGGATCTTTCTTTATCGACAAGCCCGTAGTCGTCGTTGGCGGTGGGGACGCTGCCTTAGACGAGGCACTCCATTAGACGCAATATGCCTCGCATGTGACAATAGTTCACCGTAGAGACTCGCTGCGTGCCTGTCAGATTCTGCAGGAACGTGCGCGGGCAAACAACAAAATCGCTTTTCGTTGGGATACAAAGGTGAATGCAATCGAAGGGTCGGATATGGTTACGCATGTACAGACAGAAAATCTAAGAAGCGGCGCGCAAGAGGAAATGGCAGCGGCCGGCATTTTCCCCTACATCGGTCTCACACCAAACACCGAATTTCTCGGCGATCTGGCTCCATACGACGAAAACGGTCATATAGTGACCGACCTTCAGATGAGGACGACAGTAACGGGACTACTTGCCGCTGGGGACGTCCGAAAGGACTCCGCCAGGCAGCTCGTCTCCTCCGCGGGGGACGGCGCCACTGCGGCGCTTGCAGGTATTCGTTATCTGCGTAGTAATGAATGGCAGTCCTAGACCGGTCCCAACGGTCAGCCACAAAGAATAAGGAATTTGTATCATGAATTATGTACCCTACGTTATAGAGCAGACCGGTCGTGGTGAGCGTACTTACGATATCTACTCACGATTGTTGAAAGACCGAATCATTTTCCTCGGCTCTGAAGTCAACGACGCGGTCGCCGACGTGATAGCTGCCCAATTACTCTTTTTGGAATCAGAAGATCCGGAAAAAGACATACACCTATATATCAATTCGCCGGGCGGATCTGTTACCGCCGGTTTGGCGATTTACGACACGATGCAGTACGTCACCCCGGACGTATCAACCATGTGTGTTGGACAAGCGGCAAGCATGGGTGCGGTGCTTCTGACCGCTGGAGCAAAAGAGAAGCGTTACGCGCTGCCCCATTCGAGGATTATGCTTCACCAGCCGCTCGGCGGAATGCAAGGTCAGGCTACCGATATAGATATTCACGCGAAGGAAATCTTACGAGTCCGAGAGGAATTGAACGGTATACTCGTCAAGCATACGGGTCAAACTATGAAGAAAATAGAAAAGGATACGGACCGAGACATGTTTATGACGTCGAAGCAGGCGTTGAACTACGGCGTTATAGACCAGGTTATTTCTGCACGTGAGAAGAACGAGGAAGAAGGCACTTTTAAAAAAAATAAATAGCCAGGACAACTATGTCTATTACTTTTCAGTGACGCTTTCAGTGTAATACTACGGTTGAGTTATGGCTTCTTGAGAAATAATGGCGTCTCGATTTTATGTTCCGCAGGCTTACATTTTCCACACTACTCCTTTGCGATGGCTTCGGCCTCTCCGAACAAGTGACAACTCACAGTATGCTGTTTCCCGTTCTCTGAGCTTTCCAAGAGTCGTGGCGCAATAGTAGCGCAGTGCTTCATGGCACGCGGGCACCGCGTGTGGAAAGAACAACCTTCGGGCGGTTTTGAAGGCGACGGTACGTCCCCACCTAAGACGGTACGCTCTGTCCGCACATTAGGGTCCGGAACGGGATTAGCGGACATCAACGCTAGCGTATAGGGATGTTTGGGATTTCGGAACAACTCATCGACCGGAGCAACCTCGACCAACTTGCCCAGGTACATCACGGCTACTCGGTCCGCGACGTTTTGTACGACGTTCAAGTCATGGGAGATGAAAAGGTAAGATAGCCCCAGGTCTTCTTTGAGATCTCTAAGTAAATTAAGTATTTGTGCCTGAATTGACACATCCAAAGCGGAGACAGGCTCATCGCAAATTATGAATCTAGGGCTTAAAGCAAGCGAACGTGCAATCCCGATGCGCTGACGTTGGCCACCGGAAAATTCGTGCGGATAACGTGAACGATAGGTTGTCGACAGTCCAACGCGCTCCAAAAGCAAATCAACTTGCCGATCCAGCATTTTGCCCTGAGAAATGCCATGCACTTTGAGCGGTTCGGCGAGCATCGCTCCTACCGTCATACGCGGATTCAAAGAGCTATAAGGATCTTGAAAAATTATTTGTATCTGGCGCCTGACCTGTCGCATCTGTCGCGCAGAAAATTTCCGAATATCTTGACCGTGGAAAAAGATCTCTCCTCCCGTCGGTTCGATAAGGCGCAATAGAGATCTAGCGAGCGTAGTTTTTCCACACCCCGATTCTCCCACCAAGCCCAGCGTTTCTCCTCGGGGTATAGAAAAGGAGACGTCGTCCAACGCTTTTACCCACGCCGAGATTCGCGAGAAAGTCCCGCGCCTGACTGCGTAGTATTTCTTCAATCTACGAACTTCTAATTGGGGACCAACAGGCGGCGCGTTTGTCTTCATTAAAGTTTGTCCATACCGCGCGTCTTCTGGGATTTATTGTCACTGGTATTCCCGCCATGCAACCAGCACAACGCCTTGTGATTTGACTCGATCTCAATTAGGGGAGGCGCCTGGTTTTCACAACGCTCTAGCGCTTCCGAGCATCGCGGGAAAAAGGAACAACCAGTAGGATAGTACAGTGGCGACGGTACTGTACCAGCAATCGACTCGAGACGCTGGTTAGGAGAACTCGGTTGCGGTAGTGCTCGGAGCAGCGCCCGTGTATATGGGTGTGAAGGGTCGCCGAAAAGGTTATGAACGGGGGCCTGTTCGACAACCTCTCCTCCATACATTACAGCTACGTGTTCCGCGAACTGCGCCACTACCCCCAAATTATGAGTGATTAGAAGAATAGCAAGCCCCATCTCCTGTTGCAGACGTTGCAATAGGTCAAGAATCTGCGCCTGTACTGTTACATCCAACGCCGTTGTCGGTTCGTCGGCAATGAGTAGAGCAGGGCGGCAAGCCAAGGCTATGGCGATCATGACCCTCTGTTTCATTCCACCGGACAACTCATGAGGGTACTGCTTAAGCCGCTCCTTCGGAGAAGAGATTCCGACGGTCTCAAGCAGCGAAAACGCCCGTCCTGTTGCCTCGCTACGCGATAATCCCTGATGTAGTTCCACCACTTCGCTAATCTGACGTCCGATACTTAGAACCGGGTTCAGCGACGTCATAGGTTCTTGAAAAATCATGCTGATAGCCCTTCCTCGAATGCCGCTCATTTCTTCCCGCGACAAACAGGTGAGGTCCCGACCTTTATAAATGACAGAACCGCCCACTATCCGACCAGGGGGCTCTATAAGGTTCATGATTGATAATGCTATCGTGGATTTGCCACACCCTGATTCTCCAACCAGTGCAAGAGTTTCCCCAGAACAAACTTCCAAATCTACGCCCCGCACGGCTTCAACCTCACCTTCGTCTGTGGAAAAAGAAACACGGAGGTCTTTAACCCGAAGAATAGAGTTCTTCATTCACCTTTTCCGTAACCTGGGGTTCATCGCCTCTCGTAGACCTTCCCCAACAAGGTTGAATGCTAGTACTACAACAAAAATTGCGGTCCCGGGAACGAAGAACAGCCACGGCGCATCGAAAATAAATCCCCTACCATTAGCCAAAACATTCCCCCAAGTCGCGAAGGGGGGTTGCACTCCGAATCCCAAAAAGCTGAGGCTCGATTCCGTAAGGATAGCACCGGCAACGCCAATAGTGGCTGAGACTAAAACCGGGGCTATCGCATTTGGCACCATGTGCCGGAATATAATGCGTACATCCGGTAAGCCGAGTGCTTGAGCAGCTATCACGAAATCCTGTTGCCGCAACGCAAGAAATTCAGCGCGCACAAAGCGAGCGGTCGCCATCCAACTCGTCAGTCCAATCACAACCATAATGTTATAAATGCTCGGTGGCAAAAGTGCGACAACTGTCAGGATTAAAAAAAAAGTCGGGAAGCAAAGCATAATATCCGTAAATCGCATTATCAATGTGTCAACCGTGAATATGCCAATTCTCACGGAGCCATAGAAGCCGGATAATCCACCGAGAGTAATTCCAATAACTAGTGAGATCCCGACCGCAATAAAACCAATGGACAACGAAACGAAGGACCCTTGTAACATTCGAGAGAATACGTCACGTCCTAGCTCGTCGGTACCCAGTATGTAGATTCCCCCTAGAGGCTGGCGCGCAGAAGGGATTAAATCCAAAGAGACTCCCGACATCGGCGGTAAAAATTTATCTGGCAAACGGACAGTAGCGGGATCAAAAATAACCAGCCATTCGGTCAGCACCTTTCCTGAAACTGCCGTGATCGCGAGGAGGACAAGGACAAGCAAGCCGCCAAACGCAAGTCGGTCTTTTCGGAATATCCACCAGACCTCACCGAGAGGCGTATCAGGCTTTTTCAGCACATTGGTATTTGTGGATATCGACATCTTCTCTTATCTACACCTGTTTATTGCAACCGAATTCGGGGATCCACGATTGCGTATAATAAATCCGAAAACGCAGTGCCCGCTAAGGTCAGTGCTGCCGCAATGAAATTGATCGTCAGAATTACCGGGAAATCACGTGCCAAAATCGCTTCATAACCAAGACGGCCCAGGCCCGGCCATGCAAATATTTGTTCAAAAATTACAGATCCTCCTATAAGACCCGGCAGCAAGAAGCCAAACATCGTGACAAAAGGCAACAACGCGTTTCTAAGTGCATGGTGATAAATTACGCGTTCTTCGGCGAGTCCCTTCGCCCGCGCGGTCCGCACATAATCTTGACGCACGACTTCCAACATTTGGGAGCGAACATACCGAGATAAAATAGCAATGCCGGCCATCGCAGACATAACGGATGGAACAACCAGGTGCCATAGCCTATCCATCCACCGAAAAGCCGGCTCGGCGTTCTCCATACCAAAAGTGCGTATACCGATAACGGGAACATTAAGAACCTCTGCCACCCATTGAATCGCCAGATAAGAGAGGAAAAATCCCGGGATAGAAATCAGCGCATATGCGACGAACGTAGTCGCCCTGTCAAACTGTGAGCCACGGTGGAGAGCTGCTCGAATTCCAGTAGGAAAAGACAAGGTCCAGACGATCAATGTCGTACAAACGAAAAGCGGCAACGAGTTCAGAAATCGGCGCCAGATCTTGGGCAACACTGGTTGATTGTCTTTGAAGGACTTTAGTTCTCCTGTTGTTAGGTCGCGCAGCCAATACGCATACTGTAAATATAGAGGTTGATCTAAATGGAAGGCTGCACGAATGCGCGCGATATCTTCAGGTTTCATCCGAGGATTAGAGGGATCCACTTCACTCGGTTCACCCGGCGCCAAGTGAACTATCGCAAAGGCCATAACAGAAATAATGATTAATAAGACTATCCGCTGGGTAATAATCCGAAAAAGGTAAGTCCACATGGTGTTGGGCTTCTGAAAGATTCTTAAAAGTCCGGCGTAAACTCGAGCTTACGCCACCTGTTGAAGTAAAATGATAGGTTTCCGCTCCTCGTAGGATAAATTTTTTCGTATTTTTCGCGGCCGTCGTTTTCTTTTGAGACTAGGACTATTTTTTTATCCAGGACCCTTGTCGCTAGCCCGACATAAAGAAAGGTATAAGGTTGGTCTATTGCTATGGCTTCATGAAGACGGTGTGTGAGTTTGCGTTGTTCATTATAATCATATTCTTTACGCAGACGAACTATTAACCGATCGACATCCGGATTGTTGTAACCTACAAAATTCAGCTGCTGAGGGCCGGCCTGGCTGGAATGGAAAAGCTGATAGAGGTCCGGATCAATGCCCATGCTCCAACCCAACACTACCGCGTCAAAAGAGCCGGTGTTGACAAAGTCTTTAAGAAATACCGCCCATTCAAACACCTGCGTGTTACACTTCACACCTATAGCTTTCCATGCGTCCTGCGCTATCGCTAAAATGTTCGACCGAATAGAGTTGCCATTATTCGTGATCAAGTTGAATTCAAAGACTACCCCATCTTTTTCCAGCCAGCCTTCTTTGTTTATTTGCCACCCTACCTCCTGGAGCAAGCTTCGGGCACGAGCAGGATCATAAGGCAGGGGGTTAATCCCTGCGTTGTACCAGTCAGTTTGGCGCGGGTACGGGCCGGTGATCCTCTCGCCCTCACCGTACAATAAAAACGTGATAATCTCATCTACATTGATCGCCATACCTAGCGCACGGCGAACCCGTTTGTCAGCGAAAAGCGGGTTTCGGTTATTATATCCTATGTACGAGTAGCCAAACCCCGTGCTGGAAAACGCTTGGTACTTCGGGTCGCGCCTGTACCGCGCCACTTGATGCGGCTGTACCCCATACGTGTCTATTGCTCCACTTTTGAACTCTACCT
>CAZSWX010000050.1:0-9456 GCA_964610865.1 uncultured Enterobacteriaceae bacterium | reverse complement strand
TTTCTGTTGCCTGCCATTCCGCCCAGGCAGCGGTCTCAAACGGCTGAGTCTTTATGAGGTGCGGCACAGCAGCTTTTTTTGCGTTGTCGAACCAATAGTCTTTCAACATGCCAGCAGAAGCCGTCTCACTTCCGACATTAGCCATAAGTGCCACTTTCGCGTCGGGGAGACGTTTCCAGGAATCTGCCGTCCGGCGTTGTAAAGCTATACGTGCATACGAGTGACATTGTATGCATCCATGCTGTAGTGGTTCCGGCACATCCTGAGTAGTCCGCGTATTACGCTGCTCCAAAATAAAACGAAAGGGGCCCACCTCGGCCGGTGCAAGGCCATACTCGTCGCTCAAGTACTTGACTAGTGTCCGCGCCTCTCCGGCTTGTAACGTGGCGCCATGGGTACGTACCATGCGACTCAGGGTCATACTCCAGCCCTCCGGCGATTTTCGTTGCGCCTCTATCGCATCGAGTTCGCCCCCTTCTTCTTCTGGCGCATGACAACCGGAACAACGGACATCCAAAATCTCTCGGGCTGTCAGCGATTGCTCTTCCGCATCAACTGTGGCGACCAAGGCTACGGCGCACCCCAAAAATAGTGTGAGCGCCACGACCATATTTCTAGAGAAATCTGTCAGAAGAATTCGCACGCCTGTCCCCCTCAGTTACTTCACACAAGCATGGCCAACTTACGTCACGCAAGTTGTAAATACCATAGCTTACCCTTCCCAATATAAAAAATTTCTCACCTAGTGACGATGCGCGACTCGCCCGTCTTCTTCGCATAACCCGCCACATTTGCTATAACCTCCCGGAATGGCGACCGACAATCCAACGACGGAAAGTGACCGTTCGGCAACTAGAGGGGCCTCTGTAAGAATTGCCCTAGTCGATAGTGGAGTGAATGCACACCACACCCATGTACAACATGTGGCAGGCGGGATTCATTTCTTCTTAGACGATCAAAAACATTTACAAACGACTCTAGAGTACACAGATGAAATCGGTCACGGGACCGCCCTTGCAGGACTCATTCGGGCCAAGGCACCCAAGACCGACTTGTATGCGGTAAAAATCTTTCAGGACCACCTGGCAACATCCTATCCCGTGCTCGAAGCCGCACTTAACTGGAGTATACAAGCAGGAATGAAGATCGTGAACTTGAGCCTAGGGCTCGTAAACCCTGCCCACAAGGAATCCTTAACGAGAATCGTTTCGGAGGCGGAACGAAAGGGGATAATTATTGTTGCCGGTTCACCCCCAGAACGAACAGACGTTTTGCCCGCCTGCTTACCTGGTGTCGTCTCCGTTGCCGCGGCCCCCGAGTGTGGCTGGAACCAGCATTTTATGGCCACAGAAAATTCGATCGCGTTTCGAGCGCACCCGCACCCGCGGTCTCTTCCCGGTCCGGCCCAGGCCCAAAATTTTTACGGGCACAGCTTCGCCGCCGGCCATATAACCGGTACGCTTGCCCAGAGAGTCCTCTCGGACCCAAGCCTCACACCCGAGTCCGCCGTCAAGTATTTGCGGCAAACCAGTAGCCCACCAAAAACCTTCATCACCTCTTAACACCGACGAATCCACCTCCTTCTTTCTTTGCGAAGCCCCCACGTCCCGTCGGTTCCGATCCGTGCCACCACTCTGGAACCTTTTACTGAGGCTGGGCAATGACCTCCTGCAACACTTCAGGTCTCGCCCGAAGGTCTCCACATGTGCCCTGCCACACCACTTGGCCCCCGCTTATTAGCAAGACGGCTTCTCGATCGCCGACAGAATCAACACGATGGGTGACCACGATGGTCGTCGCATCCGGTATCGTCATCGACAGCGACGCGCGCAACTCGGCCTCACTCGCCGGTTCGAGTCCAGACATTGCCTCATCAAGCACAAGCACGCGGGGCTTGCGGAGAACAGCGCGCGCCAAAGCGACCCGCTGCCTCTGTCCCACAGACAATTGCGTACCCCTTTCCCCAACTGTCGACTCGTATTGCTCAGGCAACGGCAATACGATCTCATGCAAACCCACCGTCTTAGAGGCAGCAATACATTCTGCACGCGAGGCCTCCGGTTTCCCGTAAAGGATATTGTCTTCTATTGACGCGTGGAATAGGAACGGTTCCGGCCCCAAGACCAGCACCTGGCGCCGAAGCCATTCTAGATCGAAATCTCTAATGTTACTTCCATCTATAGCGATAGAGCCTGTATGCGGCTCGTGCAGCCGGATCAACAATTCTGTAAGCGTAGACTTGCCCGCGCCGCTTACCCCTAAAATCGTTAGCTGTCGCCCTGCGGGAACAATAAAACTGACGTCCTGAAAAATCGGACGGGCTGTTTCGTAATGGAAGGAGACCGACCGGAACTCAATTTTTCCAATCAATGGGACTTTTTGGAGGGTACCGCCCGATTGCTCTAAGAATTCTTGACCTACGTCCAGAAATTCAAACACCCGGTCCACCGACACTGCAGCCCTTTCGATGCGTAAGTACAAATCCATTAAAACCTGGACGGGACCGAACGCACGCGATTGATAGGCAGAAAATGCAACTAACGCCCCGATGCTCATTTCTCCGTCGATAACCAAATAGCCGCCATACAACATCACCAAGATACTACCAACAAAGGTAGTTGCCGCGGCACTCGTGTTAGCGATAAACGCCAACATCTCATAACGGGTAACTAACGTTACAAAGCCCTCGCCGAGCTTTCGCAGCCTTTTGAGCTGCAATTGCTCCGAAGTAAATTGTTTAATGAATTTGATGGCCGTTAATGACTCAACTAAAAATGAGGAAATCGTTGCATTTAATTCTCTCACTTTCCGCGTTTCCGTTACTATATACGGTCGGACTTTACGTACTGCATAGATCTGAGCGGGTACGACGATCAGGCCAACGAGGAATAGTTTCGGATTCAACCAAATTAAAAAGGCATTCGTAGCCAACAGGAGAAATACATTGGTCACGAACGTGAACAATGCATCCGTCAGAATACCCTGTATCTCTGCAATGTCCGTGTTGAGTCGTGAAAGTAAATCTCCCACACGATTCTTACTATGAAACCTCACGGACAACCCTTGCAGATGTGAGAAAAGGTGCTGCCTGAGGGAAAAGAGAACGTTTGCGGTCACCCGGGTGTACAAGTACCGGTTAATCCCACCTACGACATAACCTATTGCCGTTACACCCGCGATGAGCCCGCACAAGCGTAACAATAGCGAGTGGTCTCGACCAACCAAAACATCGTCGATCAATATTTTCATGAAAAGCGGCCAGACCAGGCCTAACACGGTTCCAAACGTAGAGAGCACAAAAACTAGAGCGATAGTTCGAAAATACGGCCGCACAAATGGTGCAAGCCTATAAAAGCGGCCGACGGTCGTTTTCAGTTTCATAGAGCGTTACTCACACATTCCTGCCGCTTGCGCTCCTTTTTCGCTTGGGCCGATTCAAAACCGGAAGACCACAGTCACTCTAGCCGAAACGGGTTGCCGGTAGAATAGCAAAAGCCTAAGGTCGAATTGAATAGGACATTAGGGAATACGGAGGGGGTCTTTCTCGATGTTGTCATGACACGAATCGCATCGACAGACGTCGTAGTAGCTGGCGGAGGTCCGGCAGGCGCCACAATTGCCGCAACGCTCGCAAGTTACGGACACGACGTAATGCTCATAGAAAAATACCGGTTTCCACGGGACCAAATCGGCGAGTCCTTAACACCTAGTATAATACCGCTGTTAACCACCGTCGGAATAAGAGAAACAGTTGAGAAGGCGGGGTTCCTACGCATGGCCGGACATACCGTGTGCTGGGGATCGCCAGAACCACGAACCTCTTACTTCGGACTTGCGCAACAGCGTTTCGGCTTCCAGGCAGTCAGGGCGGACTTCGATCTCATGTTACTAGATCACGCCAGGGCTAACGGTGTTCGGGTTATTGAAGGACGCTCGGTAAGAACTGTTACGTATTCCGAAGAGCCTCCCGTAAAGGTGACTTACGATAGGAACGAACGCGTAAGAGCTAAATTCTTTGTTGACGCTACCGGTCATTCTGGCCTTCTCGCGCAGCAGCACCGACGCCAGAAGGATCCCTTCTTTCGAACCTTAGCGATCTCGGCGTACTGGCAGGGTGCGGCGGGACCCAAGGGAATAGATTTCGCAAATACCCTGCTCGAAACCTACCAAGACGGTATGGTATGGTCTGTCCCCTTACACACCGGACTTCGCAATTGCACCGTTCTGATCGACTGGAGCGCGGGAGCGGCTATGCGCAAAATAGGCAGACAACGAATGTACACGCAAGAGTTGTCAAAGGCCGACTATGTTCCGAGTTTTCTAAACGAGGCAACCCTGGCCGGCCCAGTCCGCGTTTTTGACGCGTCCCTTTATACTTCCAACACATTTATTACCGACCGAACACTTTCCGTTGGAGACGCCGGTCTATCTATAGACCCCCTCTCGTCGGAGGGTGTTCGAAAAGCGATGGCGTCATCCATAACAGGAGCGGCGGTCATTAACACCATGCTGCGCCGGCCGAGTCTCATTAGCCATGCCAAAGATCTCTATACCACAACCCAAGAGGACATATACAAACAACACTACGACCAGTCCCGCCGATACTACGGGGACGAAAATAGGTGGCCTGAGCGGCCTTTCTGGCGTTCCCGCTCGGCGCGCTTGGAACAAGCGACTGTATCTAAGGATATTCCAGGTCCTGCAACTGGTTTTTCTCCATTCGATGCCCGTCCGGTTTCCCGATTAGTTCTCGCCGACGGGGCGACCGTGCAGTCGAGACCAGTCATAGAGGGATCGTATGTCGAGCTTCGAGCGGTCGTCACTAGCCCTCGGCACTCAGGAGGCATACGGTTCATCGCAGGCGTCGACGTAGCAGCACTCGCGACGTGCGTACAAAAACACGGTGACGTAACAGACTGCCTCGAAGCGTTCCGCCGCGAAAAACATCGCGGAGCAGACGACCTTTCAAAGGTCAGACGTGCGCTCGCCCAATTATGCCAGGAAGGAATACTTAAGCCTCAGTAGCCAGGCGGAAGCCTATCAGATTGAATCGGAATTTTGGATTATTCCGGAACCTATAGGACGTCCGGCAAAATTCCGGAAATAAAAGCCAAGCTCCCCCCCGCAAGACCTTGGTCGTGCCAGCCTCGGGCCCGGTCGGGCTCCTCTTGGGCGACACTCCATAATAACCAGCATCATACCAATCGGAGACCCATTCCCAAACATTGCCGGCCATGTCATTGAGCCCAAATCGGTTCGACGGGTACTTCCCAACTGGAGTCGTTCCATCGCGACTGTCATAATTCGCAAGGGTCCTATCAACACGCTTGCCCCAGGGAAAGGGCTCATCATGTAGGCCGCCCCGTGCTGCCCTCTCCCACTCGCACTCGGTGGGCAGTCGGCCTCCTGCCCAGCGGCAATACTCGACAGCGTCATACCAGCTGACTAGGACCACGGGATGCATTTCGCGCCCGGCGGGAGGCGTTCCAGAACTAGGGTCCCAATTCTCGCGTTCTACCCGCGGATCGTCTAAATGAGGTATGCGGTGACCTGTCGCCGAAACAAACGCATGATATTGTGCGTTCGTGATCGGGTTTTGGCTAATGCGAAACTCGTCTAACTCGACCTCGTGTCGGGGTCTTTCAGGAGCCGTTCCCTCCTCGCTGCCCATGTAGTAAGGGCCGGCGGAGATTAGCAGTAAGGCACTTCCGTCTTTGACATTGATGTCGGAATTCATGAATTGACCAACCGATAATCTCTTCCTAAGGCATCCACAAGATCTGACAACGCACTCTCTACACTCCGCACCAATCCTTCGCGTGGGACGAGGGTGAGGGTTCCCTCCATCCATGTAGGCGCGGACAGGACAATCTGCTCGGTCCGCTTTAGATGCACGACCTGCAACACCTCTAATTCTAAACTATAGGCTAGCAGGCGCGCAGGGTGCGCAACTACCCGTAAGGAAATGTTCAACACAGCGGCAAAATTGCCGGTGGACAAGGCATTTCTCCGTAGGTGACCCCGTACTAACTTTCGCAACCCAGATTCAGTAAATCCAAGGTCGCGAGCGTCTCGGCTCAAGGCGCCTATTTCTACCTGGAATCCCCCGATACCTGACAACGTCGTAGCATCGGCGCCGGCAGCAAACAGAAACTGGACGTCCCAGGCAACGAACCATAACAACGCGAGGCACGTGCCCGTGAAGACACGCCGGATAGATACCAACAGTCGACAATGTTCAACGGTCATTTCTCAGAGTCCGCTCGTGGACCTGGCCTATCTTTGCCACCCCAGTGCAATTTTACTGTTTTCTCAACCAGCGCTAACAGACGCGCATTTGCCTCCGGTGACAAAGACTTAATAGCCTTCTGTATCAATCGGCCCATTTCTTCTATATCCCGATCCGTCAAATTTTCCCCGAATGCTCCAAGCTCGTTAAAGACTTCCATCTCCGACGCACTCAGAGCTTCGAACGCCTGGCTGTACAACCGATCTATTTCCAGGCTCTCGTCTGGACCAAGCATCGCTCTCCCCGCCCGTGACATTGAGATACCGCGCCTTGCCGCGTCTACACCCTTGCCTTGCAATAGCGTCCGGGGCGCTTCTTGTGGTGGGTTTCGAAAATTGTAGGTGTATGTGATGCCCACGGCGATTATGCCAATAGTCAACATCCCTATGACAAGGAAACTACCTTTTCGTGATCGCATTGCCTTCTGGTTACCCATACCTATCTTCTACTGGATTCTGGCGCATCTGAGTAGGGTCGTCCTCTACGTTGCCCGGAAGTATTCCTCTGCTTGACAAATCAAAAACGGACCAGGCATATTCGGACGGGCTCCACTGACATAGGGGTTAATCTATGCGGATCACAATTTTCGGTGCAGGTGGAGTCGGCTCGGTCGTGGCCGGCCATTTGGCCCGTAACGGAGCCGAGGTAATCACCGTTGCTCGACCCGGGCACGCGGCCGCAATTAAACAGAAAGAATTAACCGTAACGGGCTTATCCGACTTCCACGTTCCGGTGCCCGTGCAAACTGACGCGCTCAACGTAGAGAGCACGGATGTCCTACTCATAACCGTCAAAACGACGGCTATGTGGGCCGCCTTAGAAGGAACCCGTCATATCGCCGTCGGTTGTGTCGCCTCGTTGCAAAACGGCGTCGTCAAAAATGCCCAGCTCGCGAAAGTATTTGGCCACAATAAGGTTTTAGGTTCGGCTACTATGATAGGCGCTTCGTTAGTCCAAGACGGCGAAGTACGGTACACACTCGACGGTGTCACTTTCTTTGGGGAGATGCACGGTGCGCGTTCTGACCGAAGCGACCGGATTAGTGGAATGTTTCTCGATGCCGGTCTCGCCTCGGCATCAGTTGAAAACATCGAATCTATTGAGTGGACAAAGCAGATGATTCAGAACCCGTTCGCGACAGTGGCAACTATCACACGATTGCCTGTGCACCTAGTCTGGTCAGATCCCAACCTAGCCGCATTATCTATACATATGCTGCGGGAGGTCGCGCAGGTCGCGAAAGCTCTTAAAATAGCACTGTCCGAACATAAAGCGTGGAGTCTTTTCGACCTAAAAACTCTCGCTGACGGTACATTTAGTGAAGCAGTAGAATCGTTAATCGCAGTCGGAGAAAAAGCCGGAAAGAGCGGCCGCGGACACATTGTCCCTTCAATGTTACAGGATGTCTTGGCGGGAAAACCAACTGAAATCGAAGAAACCGTCGGGCATGTGTTAAGTGAGGGGAAGCGCCTCGGCATATCGTTACCCTACACGGATTTCGCCTATCGAACGGTCAAAGCAATAGAAGCAAATTATCCAACGAGGCACAAATAGCATTCCATCACAATGTATTCCACGACAGAATACATCCTAACCACACCGACGCTAACTTACACCTATGGAGCATCTCCACCGCGGTGTTGCTCGAGGCACCCGCGCCCTTTTCTCTGTGGCGGACCAATGAACAATCTTCACCCTCGAAACTAAGAGACGGGTATTTGCAGAATTGTCCCGATGCGGATCCTGTGGGTGGCCAAATGATTAGCCCGCACTAGGGCCTTGACCGTAACGCCGTGGCTTGTCGCAATCTCACTCAGCGTATCTCCGGATCTCACACGGTAGACGCTAACCGTCTCTTTACCGGTCACAGGTACCCACAAGAACTTTCCAATCTTGATACGGGTCCCGCGCAATCCGTTGACCCTACGTAGAGCCCTGATCGTCGTTCCGTAGCGGCGCGCGATTTTGCCGAGAGTGTCGCCAGACACAATCTGATGACGGTGAACCGTGTTATTTTCGTCCGGGCCGGCAAGCGTTTTCAGAACGCGTCGACCCGGCCCTATTTTTTTTAACTTGCTCCGCCGGCTGGCAGTCCTCAACGAAGTGTTCGGCAACATTATGCTCGTACCCGGTGTCAAGGCCTGCAATCGCAAAATATCGTACCGATCGTAGAACGAGACCGTGTCCATCCCAAGAACCCCGGCCAAAAGCTCCGCACGGTCACCGACCCTTGCGCTATACTCCTTCCGTTCCCTACCCAGATCGACTAGGTAGCTAGGAATATCTGCTGGATAACCAACTAGCACTCCTTCCCGTAAACGTCGTTGAGCCAATACCGGATTATACAAACGTAGCGCAGTGCTAGTTAATTGCACCCTTCGAGATATGGATTCCCACGTGTCACGACGGCCAGCTCGAAGCACTCTGAGCCCTTTCGCCTGTCGTCGCACTTCGGCCCCGTGTTCCTGCAACAGGACCTTGTACGCCTCTATTCCTACGACGTATTGCACTATTTCAAAATGCAGCGGGGCCCCCCCCACTATCCTGTCCGGGCCCTCCTTGAACGCTGCCAGAAGGTAGTCCTCACGTTCAAACTGCTGTTGCAAATGGGCCAGATACTTGATGCCAGCCTCCACACCATTTACGTCCCCAAGCATACGAACAAGACCCGACGGGAGTTGGAAATAGCCCGTCACTCCGGACTCAGACACCCATTCTGGATTACCTCCGGATTCATACAAAATGAGGGCCCGGGCCATTCGAGGGTCAATCCCGTACTGCTCCGAATAATCAAAAATCTCGGCGTCTATCTCGATCGTTTTCCTATACATCCCGAGAAAGGAAGGGGAAACATCAAAGGCCAACGCGGCTGACCCTGATATCAACACCATAAACCATACGATCCACAACACCATCTGACATCCTCCAGCCCAAGGAACCTTGCCCACCATTCCCCCTACACACTACCAAGAACTATTAATTTTGGGAAGAATTACCGCCGTATTTATCCTTCCCCAGATTTATATTTTCTCACTGGACTTGATCTACTCAAAATTCGGTGTAGGCTTTCATTACATAGCTCAGGCCCGTTGGCACTTAGAACGCATGGCAAGAGCTCAAGAAAGCACCGATCTACTGTGTTTGAATTCCCATCCGTCGCAAACATC
>CAZSWX010000049.1:0-9495 GCA_964610865.1 uncultured Enterobacteriaceae bacterium | reverse complement strand
TCATGCGAACCGCGCTATCTATGGACCCAGAGTACAACGGATTCTCGATGAACGGGCAAAAGTAAGTTCGCAATTATCTTAGGCTTTAGAGATGCTAAACCTAACCTCGGAGTACAAACACAACCAGAAAATATCAAATCAAACTGCTTGGGGAATTCATCACAGGTAGCAGGTTATCGCTATGACGTGTATTTATGTTCAATGAAGACGTCCCAACCAGAATAGACGACCCTTAGTGTTTTCTTTTTTTGTATTTAAAGTGAAACCCCGAACCCGGGATCAGACCCGGGAACGGGGACATCAATTCCGATGTTTCAGTCACTTTAACCTTGTTAGCATGATCAACCAACCAACCTTGTCTTAGGTACATCGATTATCGATCCTTCAATTAAAACTGGCTCGACATGGTTTCTATGCAACCATGACATTGGTTTGTGGTGGAGTGGGATGTAAGCACCGGTGTCTTCCATTATTTCCTGCATCTGAATGTACATAGCGTGGCGCTTTTTCTCATCTGATTCTTTCATGGCATCTTCGTGGAGCTGGTCAAACTCCGCATTACTGAATCGCTCCCAATTCCACACACCAACCTGCGAGCTAACATACCATTGACAGGCTTGACTTGGGTCAGGCGAATCGCCGTACTCCATCATAAACATCTGGAGTTCTTTCCATTGCTCACCTTCGGCTTCGATCCCTTGGATCCAGTACAACCCGGCCTCCATAGGTTCAACTTCGAGGTTAATCCCGATCTCAGCTAGGTTCGCCTGCACAACCTGAGACGCAGTAACAAACTCACTCATATTTTGACACTTCAAGGTTATTGTAAGGTTAGACACCCCAGCTTCGGCGAGAAGGGCTTTAGCCTTGTCAATGTTTGGCTTGTCAAATTTAGATTCTGTGCGATATCCAAGTTGACCGAATGGTACGATGCCTCTCGCTCGTTTTGGCACACCCGACCACGCAGCCTCGAGAACCATATCCACATCTACTGCATATTGAATAGCCCGACGAACCCGAACATCCTTAAGAAGCGGGTGATCCATATTCATGCCAATCCAGCACCAGTTCTTTCCCTGTGCCTGTAAATATGTAGTGCCCTCTGGAGGGGAACTGCGAAGCCTGGGCGCGGACTCGACCGAAACATACGCTATATCTAGCTCACCAGCCTCTACAGCAAGTTCGGCGGTTTTTTCTTCCGAGATCACCGTCCACCTGGCTTCGTTCCAGTCAGGTTTCGGCCCGTTCCATTCTGGGTTACGATGCACCTCCCAGCCAACCTCGCTCCGGAAGTTTGTAAAATAATAGGGGCCACACACCGCCGGAATTTCGGTATCGAATCGACCGCCCATCGCTTCGACCGCTTTCTTGCACACAATACAGCCAATCCCATTGGTCAATACAGTTGTCCAAACCGGAGCAAACGGATACTTAAGTTTTATCACACCGTTTAGCGAATCAATAATCTCAACGCCTTCAAACGGTTGCCACTTGACATCCCATTCGCCATTTTTTCCTCGATCAAAAGAGTATTGAACATCCTCGGTTGTTACCTGACCAAATCCATTTGACCACTTGAGATCTGGGCGTAGCGCAAACGCGATACTGGTGTCATCGAGATACTCGAGTTTTGTAACGAAATACGAGGGCCCCCATGTCCTTTCGCCACCTGGAGTCGGCTTAGCAAGTACAGGTAAGCAGGATAGCTGAATCATCATCTCAGAGCTTCCAAACATAAAACCTGGGTCTAGCGACTTGAATTGCGCCTCGTAGGAGGTTCGCAATATTTTATTGTCCGCTCCAAAAACCAATCTGGGAACTAAGCTGCTTCCCGCTGCTGCAGTCACTGACATGCCCTGTAGGAAACGGCGTCTACTAATCTCGTTCATAGCTTCTCCTTTGAATTTGGTCTAGTGATAGTTTTGTAGGGTTGGTAGCGAAATTAATCCGCATAGAACTAGTCTAACCCAATTTGAGCATCTGATATATGTTGGACTGTATTTTTGATCTTGTCTATTTAGACTGTAAATTTTCGGGCTACCTTACATTAGAGTCGTCCTGAATCGCGTACTCGACTAACCTGAGATAGGAAAGTGACAACGTACCGTATGCTCCGACCCTATTTTGGTCTCACCAGGTGACTCACTTCTGCAACGTGCCTGAGCATATTTGCATCGAGGGTGGAAATCACAACCATCAGGACGTAGTCGCAGGCTCGGCACTTCACCCTCAATTGAAACTATCTTGCGTCTCTGCTTAGGGTCGGGTTTTGGCACCGCTCCCAGCAGTGCCTGCGTATAAGGATGAGCCGGCGAGTCAAAAATTGACTGAGTTGACCCCTGCTCAACAAATTTTCCAAGGTACATGATGGCGATGCGATCACTAGTATGGCGTACTACTGGCAAGTTGTGGGTGATCACAAGATAGCTTATCGAGAATTGACTTTGAAGTCCTCGCATTAGATTTAGCACCTCTCCCTGCACTGAAACATCGAGACCCGCGGTCGGCTCATCTGCAATAATGATCTTCGGTGACAGAGCCAATGCCCTCGCGACTCCGACACGACGTGCCTGCCCACCAGAGAGTTCGTGAGGAAACCGACCCTCAAACCTTTCCGGTAGACCAACAACGCTCATCAGGCGTTTGACCTCCATGTCCATGTTTTGCTCTTTATATTTGTGGACTTGGAATGGTTCTAGAATTTGCGCTCGTACGCTGCGTCGAGGACTCAATGAAGCTACAGGGTCTTGAAACATCATTCCAATATTACGGCGATAAGGTTTGTAGTCACGGTCACCAAGTCCGACGAGTTCGGTCCCCTGGAATTTGATGCTGCCTTCTTGTGGCCGTAACAATCCAATGATGGCGCGTCCCAAGGTTGTTTTACCCGAACCGCTTTCACCGACCAATGCCATCGTTTGTCCAGTTGTCATCTTGAAGGACACGTCGAGAACGGCGTCAATCCAGCCATCTTCATGATTCAGGAGACGTGCACCAAAACCAGCCTCGGTGCGAAACTGCATCCGTAGCTTTTCAACCTCTAATAACTCAGGCATGACTCAGAAGATGGCAGCTTGCGGTGTGTTGGGCCGAAATTGCGCTGAAATCAGCATCCTGAGTCCAGCACTTGTCCATGACTTGTGAACAACGAGGAGCAAATACACAACCATTTGGGATGATATGCAAGTCAGGGACATCACCAGCTATGGTCGGTAACGTTGGGGTAACGCGGTCGATACGGGCTGGATCACATTCCAACAAAGCCTGAGTATAAGGATGACTGGCTCTATAGAATAGATCCTCAACAGACCCTTGTTCGATAACTTGTCCCGCGTACATAACCACCACGTAGTCGCAAAGCTCTGCAATTAACCCAAGATTGTGTGATACAAACAGAATCGAGCCGTCGAAATCCTCCTTTAACTCACGCAGGAGATGAATGATCTGTGCCTCCATAGTGACATCAAGTGCGGTCGTAGGCTCATCCGCTATCAGTAACTGTGGATTCATCAGTAAGGCCATCGCTATGGATATTCTCTGGCGCATACCGCCGCTGAATTGATGTGGGTATTGTGTCAGTCGCTCTTCTGGGTCCGGGATTCCGACGCGACGCAGCATGTCTATGGCAAGTTGTCGTTTCTCGGCCCTTGAAGTTGTACTCCGGCGATACTGGATATCCATCATCTGTTTGCCAATAGTGTGAACCGGAATCTGTGATGTCATTGGGTCTTGGAACACCATCGAAATCTGCTCACCACGTTGTGCACGAAGCTCTTGGGGTGACAGACCTAAAATGTCACGTCCATTAAAGATTACCTCGCCACTACGAATGACTGCGTTGTTGGCTAGCAAACGCATAGCGGCAGATATCACGGTGCTCTTACCCGAACCACTTTCTCCGACAATACCTACGATGTGATTACGAGGAACATCAAAACTTACTTTTCTAAGTGCGTGTACTGGCCCTTCAGGTGTTTCGAAATCAAGTGACAAGTTTCGGATAGAAAGCACAGGGTCCATAAGAACTACAACCCGCGGCGTAAGCGCGGATCAAGAATATCACGCAACGCTTCACCCATGAAGGTAAAACCTAGTGTAGTCAGGATCAGTGGTACCCCACCCGCCACAACCAGCCATGGTGTAACTCGTATGTAGGCATAACCATCAGCCAAAGTTGCTCCCCAACTCGCAGTTGGCGGCCTCACACCCATTCCTAGAAAACTCAGTCCTGATTCGATGGTGACAACCACTGGTATGTCCATACTGGCGAGAATAAACAATGGACCAACTACGTTTGGTAGAAAATGGACTCTAAGAATACGAAACCAACTTGTGCCCAGGGACCGCGCCGCAAGAACAAATTCTTGTTCTTTGAGCGCCATGGTCTGAGTTCGTACGATACGAGCGTAGACTGGAATTGAGGTGACGATAATCACAGTAATCACCATTTTTAGACTCGGGCCTGTCAATGTAATGAGAGCGAGCGCAAAGATGATTGTTGGAAATGAGCGAACCGCGTCAAAAACAAGGAGTAAACAATTATCGAGCCATCGCGGTCCGTAGCCCGCGAGCATTCCGAGCACGAGACCAGCAACCAAGGCTATCGAGATCGACCATGCCGCAACCTGCAAAGCCACTCGCCCTCCGTGGAGCACCCGTGTCAACGTATCACGACCCAGCTGATCTGTACCGAGAAGGTGACTCATACTTGGTGCAGCCAGTCGATTTTTCACATCGAGTGCTTTAGGAGAGTAAGGCGTTAGGTGATTGGCAAAAAGTGCACCCATAAGAAGGAGTGACACCAATACCAAGCCAAGAAGCCCAAGCGGATCGCGAATCAGACGGCTTATGGCAGAAATGCGCCAAAAAGACGAAGACGAGTGACCCGTTAATTTATTAGAGGCTTGAGCGGACACGAGGATCGAGATATGCGTTAATAAGATCGGAGATGAGCGCGGAAACTACGAACATGAAAGTAGTGATAAGCACCGCGCCTTGCACCACTGGAAAATTGCGAGCCATCACCATTTCATAGATAAGTTTACCGATCCCTGGGCGTGCGAAGACGAGTTCAGCAAATAAAGCACCCGATAGCATATTTCCGACACCCACCCCGAGCAGAGCAACCGTGGGCAACACAGCAATCTTAAGGGCGTAACTGTAGACCACGGTGTATTCCATTAATCCGTAAGAACGGGCTGAACGAATGTAATTCTCACCCATGATCTCCAGCATGGAGGCACGCACCAAGCGCGCAATGTACCCGACCCACCCTAACCCTAAAGCGAACGCAGGCAACACTAAATGTTTAGCTTGGTCTATCAGATCACCGGGTTCACCAGCACCGATAGCTGGTAGGACTCGTAGTAAAACTGCAAATATGAGTAATGAGTAGAGTGATACTACAAATGAGGGAATCGCTATTGCGCTGACCGTGACTACCCCAGTAAAACGGTCAATTAAACTGCCGCGATGTACCGCCGAGAAGCAACCAAGGAAAATTCCCAGTAATGCCGACCAGGCAATAGAGACAATTACCAGAACTACGGTATGCGGTAAATGATGTGAGATGATGGTAGAAACTGCCTGATTGGAAAACACATCCTGACCAATATCACCTCTCATTACATTGGCAAAAAACGTGATGTACTGCACATAGATAGGACGATCCAGTCCCATCTTGATCCGATACGCCTCACGCATCTCATCAGTAGCTCTGGTCCCAAGAGCTAGAGTGACCGGATCACCGGGCACAAAATGGATCATTAGAAATAGAATTGACATAGCAGCAGCGACGATCGCAACTGTCAATCCAAGACGCTTCAGCGTGTATGTCAACATCTAGTTACTCTCACAGTACCATATTGTTGTGCTTGCCTAATATCATCTGTATCACTCTATTTATCACTGTAGGGAATCAGCTATCTTATCAATCCTTCTCTGGCTTGATACAAGAAGATCTTTAGGAACATATAGACTGAGACCCAAACGCTTAAGAATATCGCATGCGAAAGCCATTGAAATCCAGCCCAATGTTCATAGGATTCAACTCAATCTCTCAGAGTCTCACAATGTACTCGAGTAAAACTATTGCCCTACAAATCAACCCGGACTTGGGTTCGACGTGACATCCAGCAGAAATTCAGATTATCAAAATCACCAATTTTACACTTCATTTCAACGACTCAATCAAACTAACAATTGTTGAAAATTCCGCGAACTCAAATGCCAAAACTAACCTATCAAGAGGTTGAGCCGGTAGAAATCGCAATGCCGGATGGCATTAAACTCTCCGCGCGGCTATGGATGCCGAACGATGCCCACGTTAACCCAGTGCCGGTGTTGCTCGAATACATCCCATATCGTAAACGCGA
The DNA here is from genome assembly GCA_964610865.1 of uncultured Enterobacteriaceae bacterium. Lineage (GTDB taxonomy): Bacteria > Desulfobacterota > Binatia > Bin18 > Bin18 > Bin18. Next base: position 3,121 of record CAZSWX010000049.1, on the reverse strand, counting down.
TATTTCCCGTCTTCGTGATGAGCGCAACCACGCCTATTTTGCCGCATCTGGGTATGCATCGATTCGAGTCGATATGCGAGGTTCAGGTGACTCAGGGGGTGTGATGCCGGACATGTACGCACCGACAGAGTTAAATGACGCCATCCAAGTTATCAACTGGTTAGCAGAACAACCGTGGTGCGATGGCTCGGTCGGTATGTTCGGAACTTCGTGGGGCGGAACTGCGTCGCTGCAAGCAGCAACACGCTGTCCAAAGCACCTTAAGGCGATTATTGCTGTGTGTGCAACCAATGACCGATTCGATGATGACATCCATCACATGGGCGGCTTACAGCTAACCGATTCGGTTGAATGGGGAGCAACCCTACCCGCAATTCTGGCCTGTCCGCCCGACCCGAAAGTTGCGGGAGAAGGCTGGCGAAATACTTGGATTAAACGCCTCGATAGTTTAACTTTTCCATTAGAGAACTGGATGTACCACGAACTTAGAGACGACTATTGGCGTTGGGGCTCCGTGACAGAAACTGCCGGGATGATCAAATGTCCAATTCTGACGATCGGGGGGTGGTCAGACCGATACAGCAACTGTGTGCTAAATCTCGTCGAACAAAATCCTAAACAGTGTTGGGGTATCGTCGGGCCTTGGGGGCACCACTATCCTGATGTAGCGAGTCCAGGGCCCGGAATACACTTTCAGTCTGAGGCAGTTCGTTGGTGGAACTACTGGCTAAAAGGGATCGACAATGGCTACGACCCGGTGCCACGATTGCGTGTCTGGCGCTGTGGTTACGATGAACCAATTGACCAGCTAGAGGAACGGACGGGCGCATGGACTGTCGAGTCCAGGTGGCCAACTAAATCTGTATCGCCAACCATTTTCTATCTTGGGCCTAACAAGTTGTCAAAAGTGGCGGCTGAAGCCGGTACTACAGCACAACTGCCTGGGACTTCCTTGATAGGCACCTGCAGTGGAGATTCTGGGTACTTTGGTCGCCACGGCGGATTACCGCTCGATCAAGCTCCCGACGACCTTCAATCCATAATCTTTGAAACTGAACCACTGGAAAATCCAGTAGAGATCCTCGGTCAAGCCGTGCTTTCATTGTTGCTACCTGCAGATGACACAATCGGCTGTATTGCCGCTCGTCTCAACGACGTTCCACCTAATGGCGGGGTTGCACGCGTTAGCTATGCAATCGGAAATCTTGCTCTCAATCACAACCAAACTACGGCACGAGTCTCTGACGGTAATCAATACCGAGACTTTCAGTTAACCTTCCCGAACGCCGCCTATAGGTTTGAAAAAGGACACCGCATACGTCTGGCTATCTCAACATCCTATTGGCCGCTAATTTGGCCGGTAAAGCGCACTCGAGACCTGGTGATTTTTCTCGCAGAGAGTCGAATGACGATCCCTGTTCGTACTGCTGGACACGACATAGATCCGCACCACATATTTGCCAGATCGTCAGACTCTTTAGTGATCTCAAGCGAGCCCGTCGAAGTCATAGAATCGAACGTCATCCAACGGAACTTCGAATTGGACAACAACACAGGACGTCACGTCGTTCAGTGGCGACAGCCAAAACAGTCCATCCTATTCAGTCACTCCGACTGGCGTTACACCTACGAAACGTTGGGCCATCACGAGATCCATTTTTCAGAGCCCTCTACGGCGCTATGTCGGTTCACTCACACCATAGAAGTTGCTCGTGATACCTGGGAGGTAGCAATCACGTGCTCTGTCACATTATCAGCCAGTGACAGTGTATTCAATATTGATGGTTCGATCGAGGTGCTTGAAAACAATGAGGTATTGTTCAAGCGCTACTGGAACCCAACTATCCAACGAAACTATTCATAAAGGGGCATTCCATTCCGTATTAACCCTGCTCACTTACCGGTTTGGTTGCGATACTAAAGTACAGCAAGCATCGAACACCAACACAATTTTTGGTCCACGGCAAAGTTGCTGAGAGTTACATATCGGTCGCCTTCTATTACATTTTCCCCAATTCGAGCGGTTTCAATACTCTAACAATTAGTTTTTGTGAGGCTAAGTGTGCCGTGCCAATCCAACGAAAGTTTACACTTCGACTTTAGTCTCAAAATAAGTGTGAGAAGATTACTATGTCCAACTAGAATGCCTTTTCAGATATAACCTTACTTTGCGTAATTCCAAATCAGCCTGCGGTCGGAATATAATTTTCACCAAGTCATTCCACATAAAAGCATGAAAGAAACTACCGGTGCCAATTCATGATCATACGAGATAAATTTCCCAACAAGATTCGTGAGATCAAAAACCTGCGTATCCCCCTGTCTGATGGATGCATACTTACCGCAAGACTATGGCTTCCCGAAAATGCGGAAACTAAACCAGTTCCCGCAATTCTTGAGTACATTCCTTATAGACAGCATGATGGAACCGCTGCACTAGATGCGCGGACACATCCTTATTTTGCGGGATATGGCTACGCTGCACTGCGAGTAGATATTAGAGGTAGCGGCAACTCTGAAGGCGTGCTCCACGACGAGTATCTTAAGCAAGAGCAGGACGACGCACTCGAAATTCTTGCGTGGATTGAAAACCAACCATGGTGCAACGGAAGTATAGGGATGATTGGTATCTCCTGGGGTGGGTTTGCAGCCTTGCAAATTGCAGCTCTACGGCCACCGCAGTTGAAAGCCATAATCACCGTTTGCTCTACTGACGATCGCTATACGGACGACGTTCATTGGATGGGTGGATGCCTTCTAACGTCCAGCCTCTCATGGGGTGCTGGAATATTTGGTGTATAACATCGACAACCCGATGTCGCAGTTGTCGGTACCAATTGGCGTGACATGTGGATCGAGAGGCTTGAATCAAATTCTGTACCTCTCATATCCTGGCTCAAGCACCAACAAAGAGATGGGTTTTGGCAGCACGGATCTGTGTGCGAAAACTACGATGCCATTGATTGTGCAGTCTACGCGGTTGGTGGGTGGACGGATGGTTATACGGACGCAATCTTCCGACTCATGCAGAATCTCAAGAGCCCGCGTCGAGCATTAGTCGGACCGTGGACTCACGTCTATCCCCACTTCGGCTTTCCAGGACCCGCCATCGGATTCCTAC
>CAZSWX010000048.1:0-9522 GCA_964610865.1 uncultured Enterobacteriaceae bacterium | reverse complement strand
TGTGGACGCTGGATGGGCTTTGGATACGAGCGCACCTTAGGAAAGCTGCAAAACTTTCCGTTGAATTCAGTCTCCTCCTCGGTCCACAACTTTTTCATCACCTCTAAGTACTCGCGCGTTCGCTGGCCGCGTTTTTCCCAGGGTACGCCTACGGCAGTAAATTCTTCTGCCAGCCAGCCTACGCCCACTCCGAAGTCGAAACGTCCACCGGATAGTTTGTCCAAGCTCGCGACCTCTTTCGCAGTGACGACTGGGTTCCTTTCGGGAACGAGACAGATACCGGTTCCGAGCCGTAGACTCTTTGTCTGCGCTGCCGCGTACGTCAGGGCTGTAAACGGGTCGAGGATGTCGATCTGCGTAGTTGGCATGGGCATCCGGCCATCGGGCGAGTAGGGGTACTTGGAAGAATATTGATCCAACAGTACCACGTGCTCCGGCGCCCACAAGGAATGAAAACCTGCCTGTTCGCATGTCTGTGCGGTAGTGGTTACTACCTGGGGATCGGCCCCCAAACCTATTCCAATAGCGAAATATCCCACTTGCATAATTGATGATCCTCCTCCTGCCGGTAGCTGCGCATGCTATACCGGCGGGACTTCTTCGTGCAAGGCTTCGCGAACGGTCGTGAATTTTATACTTGCGCGCAGGGCGCGTTATTGGTTCTTTGAGCCCACCGGTCAGTCAATGTTTCTATTCTTTGCCGGCCAGTTCTCGGCCTTTGAGTGGATTGGGGTCTTTAACGTGACCGTAGATCTGTCGGCCTTCGTGACCTTCCGGGAGATGTTCAGTGATAGGGAGTCCCTCAGGCGAAACAAATAATAAACAATGGCAGTACTTCCACTTTTTCATCTCGTCACAGGCGCATACCCATTCACGACTTCGCTCTACTTCGGCCTTTTTGTCGGGATAGAAGTTACAAGGGCAAAGCGGCCTCCCCACGTCATCTATGTTATTGGCCAGGCCAAGGATGACAGATTCTGTGACTTCGGTCTCAGGGTGAGGGGAGGTACCCGTTTTTTGCAAGTACTTTTCCACATAGATCCTCATGCGCTTGATGCTTTTTTCTGATGGGCGTTCCATAAGATTGTGCCTCCAAGGAATACTTCTATGCCCTAATCTAGTATTTCGTTCGTGCTTATGCCACCCTCTCGCTGTCGAGCGCGTACAAGGAGTCCCTGTGACACAGCCTTTGAAGATCTTTGTAACCCGGCGCATTCCTGAAAGTGCGCTTGGTCCCTTGCGCCCGTTTTCCGAAGTCAAGATCTGGAAATCAGACGATGCGGTGCCACGCCACGTGCTCTTGCGAGAAGCTGGTAATGCAGTTGCACTACTGGCCACCATTTCTGAAAAGATTGATCCGGAGTTGTTAGATCATGCGCCTCTTCTCAAAATAGTCGCCAATATGGCTGTTGGCTACGATAATGTGGACGTTCCGGCTTTGACTAACAGGGGGGTTCTTTTGACGAACACTCCGGGTGTATTAACCCAAACAACGGCCGACCTCGTGTTTGGACTTGTACTAGGCATAGCCAGAAGGTTGGGAGAGGGAGAACGTCTAGTACGAAGCGGTAATTGGCCGGTCTGGCGCCCGTTCTCCTTTCTAGGCGCCGACGTGCATCATGCGACGCTCGGTATTATTGGTCTTGGTAGTATAGGGCAGGAAGTGGCCAAACGGGCTCGCGGGTTCAGTATGCGCGTACTGTACCATAACCGTTCTCGCAACGTTCAGGCTGAAGAGCTTTATGGTTGCGAGAAGGTTAGTCTGGACACACTTTTAAAAGCATCAGATTTTGTTGTTGTTCTGGTCCCGCTTAATCGGGATACCAGGGGTCTCATTTCTCGTACCCAACTCGAAAAGATGCAACCCTCGGCATTTTTGATCAACGTTGCTCGGGGCCCAGTTGTAGACTCCCAGGCCCTCTACGAGGCTTTGCAGGGAAAACTTATTGCTGGTGCGGCGCTAGATGTAACGGACCCGGAGCCGTTGAGCGCGGACCATCCTTTACTCGGCCTCGAAAATTGTATGGTTGTACCCCACGTGGGTAGCGCAAGCGTCGCAACCCGCGCCCGGATGGCCGAGTTCGCAGCAGAGAATATTGCTGCTTTCCTCGATGGAAAGAGACCGCCGGCGCTGGTAAACGGGGAGGCATACGGAGATCCCCGCGAAGAATAGGAGGCCTACCGGCGTGGGACCATCCTGCTTTGAAGGTCTTGGCTCTCGTTTGAAATAAGGTCACGGGTTATCGTGGTCCTCTTCTTAACTAGTGAGATAGTATTTTTGAGAATGCGCTATTCATGTCAGGAGCGTCCAGCACGTATTTGCCGACAACAGCGGAATCCACGGCCCCCAACAAGGTTGTTGCCTCAGCTTCGGAATTGATCTCGTCCAAAGATATTGTGGTCTTTTGGTGAGGGATCCGTGCACTCAATTTTGTGACGTTTTCGGCATCAAAAATTCCGTCCGGAGAAGAAAGCCCGATGACCCGGGCGGGTGTCGCCAGAGCCCTGCTCAATTCATCATCGTTTTGCGCCATAAGAACAGGCACGATATGTAGTGACTGGGCCGTAGTGATTAATTTTTCTATAATGGACTGGTCGGCAATATGCGCCCATACTAAGACAGCGTCGGCACCGTAAAACCGGGCCCTGTGGATCTGGAAGGGGTTTCGGGCAAGACTCAGCGAGAGGATGGGCGTCGTCACCAATTCGGAAATAGCGTGCATGTCGTCGTTGGAGGTTCCGAAGAGATTAGGTTCTGTGTGTATCCCGATAGCACCGGCTTCTGTGTCGTCGCAGGCGCGTGCCAACGCTGTGAGTTCGCGAGCGGGCCAGTTTTCCCCAGTGATAGGATCGGCCCGTTTGAGTGCCGGGATCAGGCACAGTTCTTGTCTATGAGTAGTGACGAACAGTGTAAAATCTCGCACGCTTGGCCTGAGCTCGCTCCATTCTTCCTGACCGCTATCGTTCGAACTTATTGAGTGGAGTTGTTCCCAGGTCAATTCATCGACCCTCTCTGACGGACACGGAAGCGGTCTGAGGTCGTGCTATATTTAGCATATTCGGCAGGCCCGTGTGCGAGGTAAGCCCACCATCTACAGCTAGTGCCTGGCCGGTAATAAACGACGCGTCGTCCGACGCTAGGAATAGAATGGTATTAGCGATTTCCTCGGATCGTCCCATCCGGCCTAACGGATGAGCCTCGCTCTGCGCTCTGCGAAAACTGTCCGCCCTGTCGCCGCCTAAAATCTGTACGGCGCGTGTATCGATAGCACCAGGACAGACACAGTTCACTCTTATATTGTACTCGGCATTTTCTATTGCAGCCGACCTGCTCAGGTTGATCACGCCGGCTTTGGCCGCATTGTAAGCGGACATACCAAAATCGCCTACAAGACCAGAGACGGAGGCGGTATTGATGATAGTGCCTGACCGTTGCTTTTGCATGATGGGTAGGCAATGTTTCATACCGAGGAACGTACTCGTAAGGGAAACACCAATGGTGCGTTCCCAAATTTCCATGGAAGTATCTTCCAGTCGTGCTAAAGCGCCGAGTCCGGCATTGTTGCATAGGATGTCTATTCGGCCGTAAGAATCGAGCGCCAGCCGAACCGTCGCTGCTACCCCTTCGGGGTCAGAAGCGTCCATTTTGATCATTTGAGCGGTGCCGCCCGCCTCTTGTATTTTTGTTGCGACCTCTTCGGCCCGTTTTCCGCTCAGATCTGCAACAACGACTGAAGCGCCCTCCTCTGCAAATCTAGAGCAGGTAGCGGCTCCTATTCCTGCTCCTCCGGCCGTGACTATGGCCACGCAGTCTTTAAAGGTATGTCCCATATGTTCCTCCCCGATCCGGTCGATGGTAACACAACGTAGGCCTACCAGGTAGGACGACATGGGACGCGCGAATAGTAGAGTGATGTCAAGGTGCGGGTAGCGGGCCTTGGCTGACAATGGGGTTAAAAGGAAACTGCTCTTTTATTTGAAGCCCAACTTTGTAGGCTGCTTTTGCGGAGGGAAAGGGACCGATGATAATACGATGCCACTCTCTATCTTTGCCCACTACCCGGGCGATGGCGGAAGAGTACCCTTTGATTCTGAGTGTTTCGGCCGTTTCCCGTGCTTCCTCGTAGGAACCAAAAGAGGCGACTTGGACGCGATACGGTAAACTGTGCTCCCTCCGCGCGTTCTTTCCTACTAACAGAGGGGCGCTCGATGAAAACCGATCATCCTCACGGCCTGTGGATACGGGAGAGGCCTCCGAAAGGTCCGTGAGTCCCGAGTCCAGGACTTCAGGGAGATCTGGCACCTGTATGGCCAAGTTGCGACTGAGGTCGTCGATAACCCGTGTTAATTGGGTTTCCGTGAAGGTCATGAGGTTACGGACGGCACTCGCCGCGATATCGACCGGACTGAAGGGTATCCCAGCGTCATGAAAACGGGTGGTATAGTTTGCGAGGACCAACGTCTTCCCATAAACGACGTCAACGACCTGCACGGTCCCTTCAAGTGCTAACTGTGAATAGATGCCGACATATATCCGTTGTAACTTCTGTACTCTCCCGTACACGAGGGCGTCGCACCCAAGTTTCATACCAAGTGCCGAAGGTGCGAGTTCGCGCCAGGAACCCAAATCCATTTTTTCGAGGATGGTGTCTATAACGTGAAGTTCGATATCGGTGTAGCGTTTGACACTCAGGTGTCCTGCCACCCGCTCCCGGACTATCGCAGCCAGGCCGTCTGGAGGATTAGCGTCTTCGAAGGGCAGAACGCAAAGTCGTGTTTTCTCGCGTCGTGTGTCCGCCGACCAATCGAGAAAATCCGAAGTCGGGCTTGAGGGCATGTTCTGTTGGGAGCTGCACGATGGTGTAACTATACAAAGCAGGAATAGACAAAATAAGACCACAAAAAGACGTTCGCTGGCCTTCGCTCTGGGTTTGCGAGCCCGTTCTTCGGGCAAAACTCCTGACACGGTCACGTGTATAGCAGTTTTTAGTCTGAAGAAAAGAGACTCCGCAGTTTCGCGGAAGCTACCTGGGACAAATCCTTGTCCGTACTTTCTAAAGACGGTACCTTATTCCGCAACGAAAATAACATATAGCCAAGCGCGTGGCTCAGGAGGCTTCATGCAATACGATCTGGTAATTAAGAATGGTTACGTGGCCGATGGGACGGGACAACCAGGTTACCATGCTGATGTTGGTGTTTCCGGGAGCGAGATTGTCGCGATCGGCAAGATAGATGAAGCCGCGGACGAACTTATTGATGCGACTGATATGGTTGTAGCACCCGGTTTCATAGATGTTCATACCCACTATGATGCACAGCTTTTCTGGGACCCATTGGCGACGCCGAGTTGTTGGCATGGCTTCACAAGCGTGTTTATGACCAATTGTGGGTTTGGTCTCGCCCCGTGCAAACCGGAAGACCGTGAGTACATTACAAAAATGCTCGCCAAGGTAGAAGGAATGCCCTTGCGAAGTTTGCGCGAGGGTGTGCCCTGGACGTGGGAGACCTACGCGGAGTATCTCGAAGCGTTGGATAAAAACCTCGGGGTGAATGTCATGACTTTAGCCCCGCACTCGAGTATCCGGTACAACGTCATGGGAGAAGATGCTCGCAAGCGTGAAGCTACAGAAGATGAAATTCAGAGCATGCAGGAGGTGGTGAAAGAAAGTGTGGCAGCGGGCGCCTTTGGATTTTCTTCTTCTTACGGGCCTGTCCATTTTGACGGGGATGGAATCCCCGTGCCCAGCCGATTTGCGGCTGAGGGTGAAACCGTTGCGCTTGCCAGCGTACTAAAAGACTTCCATCGAGGGACCGTATGTGTGATCCCTCCTGGCATCCCGGCGATAGGTCGTAAGGACATGGAGTATCTTAAGCGACTCTCGCGTGAAAGCGGCCGGCCGGTTTTATGGAATTTATTGTCTCAGACATGGGCTGCGCCTAACCATTGGAAGCAAGTTCTCAAGTGGACAGCGGAAGCCTTTGTGGAGGGTGCCCGGGTGCATCCATTGTCCCTGTGTGAACGTTTTGATCTAACCTTTTCTTTACGAGGCGCCGTATTTGAAGATATGCCTAGTTGGAAGGCTGCCATTCAAGGATCCCGTCATGACAAGATCTGCAACCTTTCCAATCCGATGCACCGGAAAGCTATGCAAAGGGACCTTGATGATCCAACTCCGACGGTGTTCTCCAAACGAATGCAGGATGTGTTAGTTGAAAGCGTGAGGGAAAGGCATCATGAACACTTTGTAGGGCGTGATCTCGTGGAGATAGGTAAAGAACAGGCTAAAACACCCCTGGAAGTAATGTTGGACTTGGCTATTAGTGAAAACCTTGAGACGCAGTTTCTCATCAAGGGATTTCAAAATGGTGACGAAGAGGCGGTGCGTGCCTTGGCCACGGATCCTTACGTTTTGACAGGAGGCTCAGACGGGGGAGCACATATCTCGTTTTTGTGCCAGGTAACGTACCCCAGTTTTTTGCTGAGCCACTGGGTTCGAGAACAAAAGGTGCTGAGCGTTGAGGAGGCTATTAACCGTTTGACTTTTGTGCCGGCACAGCTGCTTGGAATACCGCGTCGCGGGCTTTTGAAGCAAGGGATGGCTGCTGATTTGACGATTTTCGACCCCGAGGAGGTACAGGCTATGCCAAAAGAGTTTGTTGAGGATTTCCCTGGTGGCGCCTCCCGGTTAGTTGCTCGGTCAAAAGGGTACAAATACTCTATCGTGAATGGCAGTGTGATTTTGCGTGACGGGGAGCAAACCGGGCGGCGGCCCGGACGCGTCCTTAGAAGTTATGAGTCGTAGGCGGCCATTGCGAAAGCGCGAATCACTCCTAAAGGCGTGACGGACGGTTCCGAACGGGCGAAACATTTATGCTTACACATACGTTCCGTCACATACAGGGAATCGGCGAGAAAACCGAAGTCCGCCTATGGGACGCTGGCTTGACAACATGGAAGGATTTTCTAGACCATCCAAACAGGAGTAGGTTACCTCAGTGGAAACAGGACTTGTCCTGCTATGAGTTGGAACGGTCGTTTGCGGCGATCGAAAAGGGGGATATTCGATATTTTGAGGCTCGATTGCCGCATCTCCTCCATTGGCGGCTCTACCCTGAGTTCTCTGAGCGTGTTGCATATCTAGACATAGAAACGACAGGACTGGGTCGTGAGCACTCGATTATCACTGTAGTCGGGATTTACGATGGAGTGCGAGCTCGTTCCTACGTTTCCGGAAAGAATTTAGAAGAATTCGTAGGAGATATTGATGGGTTCTCGCTTTTAGTGACATACAATGGGAAGCAGTTCGATGTGCCTTTTCTGCGCGACAAATTGGGTATTGCTCTTGACCAGGCTCATATCGACCTGCGGTTTCCCTTGGCCGCATTGGGGTACAGGGGTGGGTTGAAAAAAATAGAGCGGTCGTTGGGACTGGAACGAGAAGGGATGATCTCGAATCTCGACGGCTGGTGTGCGGTCCTTCTTTGGCAACAGTACGAACTGGGAGAAGAAGGCGCCCTAGAAACGCTTTTGTACTATAACGCGGAGGATGTGATTCATCTCCCTTCTCTTCTGGAAACAGTTTACAATTCGTTTATCGAGGCGGTCCCGTTCCATGTGAACGAAGTGAAAATGCCCCCTCCTGCAACGGTGCCCTACAGTTACGACGAGACGATAATCCGACGAGTGATTGGCCAAGTCGGCCGTTAGGTCTTACAGACGCATTTGCTGACCATCGCCGGGGGCTGTTGATAATCTGTCCGGGTTCGGTTTTGTCTTAGATCCCGTGGTGGCAGTCATTTTAAGGCGGCCAAATTTTCGAATAACGACAGTGCCTCCGGGTTGGCAAGGGACGTCGCGTTCTTTATTTGGCGACCATGAATAACGTCGCGGACCGCCAGCTCCGAGATTTTTCCGCTTTTTGTCCGAGGGATATCGGATACCTGGATCACTTTCGCAGGAACGTGTCTCGGAGAAGCTCCAACTCTAATGCGTCTCTTAATTTCTTTTTCGAGAGCTTCGTCCATGCGGATGCCTTCCCTCAATAGGACGAAGAGAATTACGCGGACGTCTGCCTGCCAGGACTGACCAACGGCGAGACATTCCAATACCCCGTTGATCTGTTCCACTTGCCGGTAGATTTCGGAGGTGCCTATCCTGACGCCTCCCGGATTAAGGGTAGCGTCTGATCGGCCGTGCATGATGATACCATTACGGGTTGTGCGTTCTATCCAGTCCCCATGGCACCAGGTTGAGTCGAACCGGTCAAAATAGGCATTAAAATATTTTTGCCCGTCCGTGTCGTTCCAAAACCCTACCGGCATGCTGGGGAATGGTCGGGTACACACGAGTTCCCCTGCCGTTCCTCCCGCGGGGATGGAGACACCCTCATCGTCAAAAACGTCCACAGCCATGCCTAGCCCGGCTTCTTGTATTTCGCCTCGCCAGACCGGAGATACCGGGTTCCCGAGGACAAAGCACGAAATGATATCCGTGCCTCCTGCGATAGAGGCTAAGTGTACATCGGGCTTAACTGCCTCGTACACGTAGTCGAAACTTTCGTGCGCCAGTGGCGATCCTGTCGAGGTGATAAGTTTGAGAGCGCTGAGGTCGTGAGTGTCTCGCGGCCGAAGGCCGTTGACTCTGAGCGTGTCTATATACTTCGCGCTTGTCCCGAAGATATTGCAGCTATTGTCGGTTGTAAAATCCCATAGTGTGTTTCCGTCTGGATGAAACGGAGAGCCGTCATAAAGTAATAGGGTTGCATCGCTCGCCAACGCGGAAACTAGCCAGTTCCACATCATCCAGCCACATGTTGTGAAGTAGAATATGCGGTCGTCTGCGCGGACGTCGCAATGCAGACGGTGTTCTTTGAGGTGTTGGAGGAGAGTGCCTCCGTGTCCGTGGGTAATACATTTCGGAGCGCCGGTGGTTCCCGATGAGAACATGATAAAGAGCGGATGATTAAATGGGAGGCGAACGAAGTGTATTTCTTTGGGTAGATACTGTGAGAGGAAATCGTTCTCTATCGAGGTATTGGTGAGACCTGTGAGCTTGGGTGTTTCGGATGTGAACGGCACTATCACGGTGCGGGCCAGTGTCGTCAGTTCGGACTGAATAGCTCGAACGTTGGCGAGACAATCGATGGCTTTCCCGTTGTAGTAGTACTTGTCTGTTGTGACGAGGACCGATGGCTTGATCTGGCCGAAACGGTCGAGAACACCTTGTGGTCCGAAATCCGGTGAGGCGGAAGACCAGATAGCGCCGAGGCTGGTTGTTGCCAGCATCGCGATAATCGCTTCGGGCATGTTCGGCATATACCCCACGACGCGATCGCCTTTTTGCACGCCTTGCTTGGCCAGCGCTTGAGCCCACAGGCTTACTCGATCGTAGACTTCTTCAAAACTAAACTGGGACGTGAACCGTTGTTCGCCCTGAAAGATTATTGCCGGAGCTGGGTCTCTCCTCCGTAGCAGATTCTCCGCATAGTTAACCCGCGCTTCCGGAAAGAATTGGGCGCC
>CAZSWX010000047.1:0-9559 GCA_964610865.1 uncultured Enterobacteriaceae bacterium | reverse complement strand
ACCACTGCGTGGGACAGATATTCGAATTCGTTCATTTATACAAAAGGGGTGGGGTGGTGTGTGACCAGAATGTGACTGACACCAGTCATCTCCAGTCCATTTGAGTCCTTTCCAGTCACATTCGCGTGGGATCGGAGTGCGTAAGTGATTGATTAAATGTGACTGCTAGTTTGAAGGTTGGTTTCGCAATGCGAAGGTCGGGAGTTCGATCCTCCTCGGCTCCACCAATTCTTCCCTTCTACATCAACTCTTTACCAGAGTTAGTACGTTGTCGGTCACATTATCTGAACGAACAGTGTGACCAGATTGTGACTGGAGATCGTCCATAATTGCGTCGAGTTCCCTTATCTAAATGGGGTTCGGCGTAATTGTCATAATCAAACTATGACGATACCTGAGAGCTGCGCTTTTCAGGCACCGCCATAATTTACTCAAATGTTGAATCTAAATTGTGTGGCCTATTTGCTTCGCGACATGTTGTACCAAAAAACGACAGTAGCGTATGGTGGCACCGGTACAAATCCTTGAATGTCATCACCATGTGCAAACATATTGGGCGCATCCATGGCAAATATCGAGATTGCATCATCATGCAGAATTCTCTGTGCATCGACCCAGAGCGAATTTGCTTTTTCTGTATCTGATGCTTCAAGCGCCCACGCGTCGAATACCAACTTGTCGAATTCTGGATTTTTGTGCCCGACCACGGGGAACCAACCGTAAGGAGAACTAGTATAAATAATCAGCCAAGCGTAGGGCGACGGCACATCTCCCGAGGCGGCAACTACAAAGACATCAAACTCTTCATTGTCAGGGTTGAATGCCGCACCCCAAAATGCACCACCTGAAAGCTGACGGATATTGAGAGATACGTTGATCTTGCTCAACTCAGATTGCCATAATCTAACAGCCTCAGAAGTTTCTTTCGAGCCAGCTGATATTGCCAGATTGAGTTCAAATCCGTCTCCAAATCCAGCTCCTTCTAACAAAGCTTTAGCCTTTTCAATATCAAATTTCTGTTTTGGAAAATCGGCAGGTGGATTCCACAATGCACTCGGCCCCGCACCAGCACTAACCCGCCCGTTGCCCAAGAAAATTCCGCGATGTACGTCTTCATACGGAAAACTAAATCTTAGTGCACGTCGCACATCAAGGTTGTCTAGTGGGGGATTGTTCAGATCGAAATTGAGCATTAGCTGTGAAAGAGGCAGATACGGCACCAACGTAACACCGTCTGTCCCCTGCAAGCTTGCCACCGAATCGAATGGTATTCCTGATGTCAGATCTGCTTCACCGGACCGAATCATCTGATCACGAACTGTGGGATCTTCAACTACCAAATAGACGATCTTGGTGAACTGACCTTCTTTCCATCCACCCCAGTAATCTGGATACTGGTCGATGATTACGCGAGTGCCTGGCTCAAAGCTGGATACTGTATAAGGCCCGGTACCTGCGTCATTCCCAGCAGCCCACCATTCAGCCGGTTGGTCCACAGCATCCGCTTTGTAAATGAACATACCGTAGCTGGCTGATACGATTAGTGGAACGTTGCGCGGCGCACTTGCTACGAAACGTACTGTGTGATCGTCTAAGACATCGATCGATTCAATGCCGATGAAATCATAGGCAACCATTCCAACTGATATGTTCTTATCGAGTGATGCTTTAACATCTGCCGCCGTTAATAACGTACCATCATGAAAGGTAACATCTTCGCGGAGTCGGAATATCCACTCCGTGCCATCAGAATTTGATTCCCAAGATGTTGCTAGAACGGGAACAATTCCTTTCTCAGCATCCCATAGTGTTAACGTCTCATATATGTTGAATCCAAGATTAATGTCTTGACTTAACATGTAAGGTGGATCTAGTGACGGCATCTCACCCGGGACGGCATGAAAAGCAATATTCTCTGAAATTTGAGCAGCCTGCGAAATCGATAGCCATCCGCTAGGAATCAATAACGACAGTACAAATAGAGTAACAAAGTACCCTTTTGACAACGTATTCTTGACACGATTAGGTGTATGTAAACGCATGACTTCTTCCTCCTCTATATATTTAGCTGCGATCTAGATTACAAATAAATTATTAATTCCAAAATTATCGTAAAGCTGATATATCTTAATGGTTTTTTATCTCACAATACAGTGCACTGACTGTTTATGTCACAAAGTTAAATAAACCCATCCCACGCCATGAGGAGGGCCTAGATGAGATTCTTGATCGGAATGTTTTCCCATGAGAGCAATTCTTTTTGTGAACACACTACGGGGGAAGATGACTTCAAACAGTGGGAATTAAGTTGGGGGGATGAGGTAGTTCGCAACCATCAGGGCATGCGAACAGTTTTGGGCGGATTCATTGACGAATTGCAAGATGAGGGTAACCAGATACTCGGCTCGGTGGCTGCGATGACCGTGCCATCAGGTCCCGTCGAGCAGTCCTTTTACAAAAGAATCAAAAGAGATCTGGTTGATGCCGTTTGTGAAGCTGGTGAACTGGATGGTGTTTTGCTTAGCCTACACGGTGCCATGTCCCTTGAAGAAGAAGCTAAGATCGACGATCCAGAAGGCGACCTCGTCTCTAGCGTTCGGGAGGTCTTGGGGCCCAATACCCCAATCGCGGTGGTGCTCGACCTTCATTCAGATACGACAGATCTGCTACTCCGTAAATCCGACCTGACTTTGGCATACAACGAGGAACCCCATCGCGATGGCTATGATCGCGGAGTGGAAGCAGCGTACTTGATTAAGCGCGTTCTCGACGGTGAAATTAAGCCAGTTGCAGTTCGCGAACGAGTCCCCATGCTCTTACCAGCCATAAACATGGCTACCGACCATGGGCCAATGCATGACCTGCACCAATTGCGAGCACAGTTAGAAGCTACAACCGGCGTGCTGGATGTGTCCCTGCATGCTGGATTCTATGGCGCTGATCAACCGGAAGTCGGATTCAACGTGGTATGCACAACTGATAATGACCCAGAATTGGCGCAAAAAATGGCTAGGCGGATGGCCGTGGCAGCTTGGGAGAAACGAGAGCAGTTCATCGTCCCGCTCACTTCAATTGCTGAGGCGGTAGAGCGTGCCCTCGCTTTGGATGAGCCTGTTGGTTTAGTCGATGAGGCAGATGATCCAGCGGGTGGAGGTTCAGGGGATAGCGTAGAGATCCTACGCGGGATGCTTGAGGGCGGTGTTCGTTCTGGAGGTATTTCTACGATCAATGATGCAGCAGTCGTTGGGATGATGGTTGACGCTGGTGAAGGAACAGATATTGATGTTTTGCTTGGAGCCAAGACAGATACGCTTCATGGAAAATCCATAGAACTTCAGGGACGAGTGGTAAAGATCCATCACGGTCCGATCCCCATGGATTATTGGTCGGGAAGATCGTTCGAGGTCGGTACACTCGGAGTGCTCGACGTCCAAGGGATTCTGGTCGTAGTCACTGAGACCAAAATCATTACCGAGAACATCGATGTCTTCAAGATCCTTGGCTTTGATGTCACAAGCATGCAAGCAGTTTCTTTCAAGGGATTAGGTCTACACATCCGCCAGGCACTCGAAGAAAAGATCAAGACATTCATCCCCGTGGATGGAGTGGGTGTGACCCATCCTGATGTACGGAAGCTCGGTCCATATAAACGCTTAAAACGACCGGTATGGCCTCTGGATAATATATCCCTTGAGATGTATCCGAATTGGTGACTTGTGTATCTTCCTGTCAATTAACCAGTCGATTTCTTTCTCGGTGGGCAACAAACAATCAGCAGTCTTTTACTGAGTCGGAGCATTTAGTATGGGTGGAGTCAGATACATTTTGCGCCGTGTGTCACTTGCAGTATTTGTAATACTGGGTGTGTTGCTTATAACTTTTGCTGTATCTCGAATAATACCCGGAGACCCCGCAAGACTATACTTAGGAGCACGCGCTAGCCAACAAGCAGTCGAGCAAATTCGAAATGAGCTGGGGCTTAATGATCCTCTACCGAAACAATTTCTACGTTACGTAGTCGATTCCACGCAAGGCAATTTTGGGTATTCGTTTCGGACCAAGCGTCTAATTCTTGATGATTTAAAAAAACGCTTACCGGCGACTATGGAATTAGTGGTACTAGCTTTAATTTTCTCAGTTCTAGTTGGGGTCCCGGTAGGCGTACTTGCCGCGGCCCATTTTGGTGGCACTCTTGACAGATTCGTTCGTGTTATATCTGTCCTAGGGGTTTCCATGCCAGCCTTTTGGCTTGCACTACTACTCCAGCTAATGTTCTTTCTGTGGCTCGATCTACTTCCACTTGGCGGACGTCTAGGACAAACCATTTCCCTTTTGCACCCAATTGAGACAATCACTGGGTTTTATCTCATCGATGCAGCGATCACAGGCAATTGGATTGCTTGGCGCGACGCAGCTTGGCACGCAATCTTGCCCACTGCTGTCCTTGCCACATTTCCGATAAGTTTGGTCATACGCATGATTCGTGCCTCAATGCTAGAAGTGTTATCTGAAACATACGTTACCGCCGCACGGGCTGCGGGACTCCGCGAAAGCGAAATCCTATTCAAGCTTACCTTAAAGAACGCGGTAGTACCGACATTAACGATATTAGGTCTAATCTTCGCCTTCTCGATTACAGGCGCAGTCCTGATAGAGACTATTTTTAAGTGGCCTGGACTAGGAAGCTATATGTTAGAAGCTGTTCTCAATGACGACGTCCCAGTACTATTTGCAGTGACCCTCGTTGTCACTCTGATTTACATTGCGGTTAATCTCATTGTTGATCTAGTTCAAGCAAGTCTGGATCCCAGAATTCGGATCGGCCACCGAGACAATACTTAACACTCTCGGCATCTAACAGTGACAGGGTTACTAACAAGAAATTTGCCAAACTTATCTCGCATCCTGGGTGTGAAGCGTGGATCCGCATCTTGGTATTTCCTTAGTGATCCCCTTGCACTAATTGCGTTCGTCGTTCTTTTGCTGATTGTGCTTCTCGCGATTCTTGCACCCTTAATAACACCGTATGCCGATCAAGGCTTAGGTGCTACAAGCATCATGGATAAACTCTTGCCGCCATCCGTAGAGCACCCATTCGGCACAGACGAACTCGGCCGGGACATACTTGCTAGAGTTCTATTCGGAGCACGCACAGCCCTTATTGCTGGACTCTCAATTGTCTTCGTCGGAGTATTTATTGGCACGACACTTGGCGCGGCGGCGGGCTATATCGGCGGTTGGATTGATGAAGCTATCATGAGAATTACGGACGTTTTTCTCGCTTTTCCACCACTACTATTAGCAATGACTGTTGCTGTTGTACTACACCCAAGCCTAGAAAATTCGATACTAGCAATCTCTATCACGTGGTGGCCCTGGTATGCGAGACTAGCTCGTGGTCAGGCCGTCTCTGTACGTGAGCGAGCATATGTAAAAGCAGCAAGAGGCATCGGCGTCAACCACCCAACTGTTATCGTTCGTCATGTTATGCCCAACATCCTAACTCCAATCTCAGTGCAGGCTATGCTTGATATCGGAGCAGCTATCCTTACTGTCACGGCGCTAAGCTTTATTGGGCTTGGTGTTCCTCAACCAATTGCAGACTGGGGTGCCATGATTAGTGAGGGCAGAATTTACGTGCAGACAGGTCGATGGTGGGTTCCGACTTTCCCCGGAATTGCTCTATTCATAACCATCATGGCGTTCAATTTAGTTGGTGAAGCTATTCAAGCTGTAACCAATCCACAAACCCGACGGATGAACTCTGAATGACTGAGGTAATCCTTTCAGTTGAGGACCTAAGAGTCAGCTTTCCTACGCCGCATGGTGAACTATCCGCAGTTCGAGGTGTGAGTTTTAGTGTCAAAGAGGGGCAGGTATTTGGTATTGTTGGAGAATCGGGTTGTGGAAAAACTGTGACTGGGCGCGCCATCATGCGTTTAGTGCCATCACCCGGAAAGATCACGGGTAGCCGAATCCAATATCGCCATAGCGACATCTTAAATTGCACCGAATCAGATATGAGAGCGCTGCGTGGCCGACGGATCGCTATGGTGTTTCAAGATCCATCAGCAGCTCTGAACCCATTATTTACAATTGGAGCTCAGATTTCCGCGATCATTAGACAACACAGAATAGCTACTGGAAAAGCTGTCCGTCTACGAGCGATTGATCTTTTGGCCGAACTTGAGCTTCCAAGTCCGACGGAGATTTTTGACAGTTATCCACATCAGCTGTCGGGTGGCATGCAGCAGCGCGTTATGCTATCAATGGCCCTGGCCGCTGAACCGGATCTCATCATAGCGGACGAAGCTACAACAGCACTCGACGTAACGATTCAAGCACAGATCCTAGAATTACTCTCTAAACTTCAGCGCGAAAGAGGTCTTACCTTAATTTTCATCACCCATGACCTTGGGTTGGTCGCAGAAATTTGCGATCACATTGCAGTTCTTTATATGGGAAAGATCGTAGAAGAAGGTAATCCAAACAATATTTTTCATTCCACGCGGCACCCCTATACAAAAGGGCTTCTCGCTGCACTGCCGGGCTCACAAACGCTGGGCAAATCACTGAAAGTTATCCCAGGGTCTGTGCCAAGTAGTACAACTCAATTTACTGGTTGTACGTTTGCGAACCGGTGTGAGTCGGTTATAACCAATTGCCATAAGGTTGAACCTGCGGATGTTCTATTCTCAGCAGATCATCGCGTTGCATGCCATCTATATTCTGATCGGCTAGTAACAGGTTCGATTAGATGAACAACGTTTCCGAATTGTTGTTGGACGTTAGAAGTTTACGAGTGGAATACAATACGTCACGGGGATTGTTTGCAGAATCTCGACCCGCCCTCCGTGTTCTTGACAATTTCGATCTCGAAGTGCCAAAGGGTGAAACACTAGGAATTGTCGGGGAGTCAGGTTGTGGAAAGACGAGTCTCGCTCAAACTATCGCGCGTTTTGTCCCAGCCAGTGGTGGTGAAATTATCTTCGAGGGCAAAAATGTACTGGAGTTTGATAAGGCTTCAATGCGTAAATACCGCAAAGACATGCAACTGGTCTTTCAGAATCCCATGTCATCTCTTAATCCACGAATGAAAGTTCGTTCAATCGTTGGAGAGCCACTGGTAACACATACCAATCTTGATCAAACCACACGAATGGCGCGAGTCTCCAAATTGCTCGAGGAGACCGGTTTGCAGAGTGACTATATGGACCGATATCCCAACGAATTGAGTGGTGGGCAGGCACAGCGAGTAGTGCTTGCTCGAGCGCTAGCCCTCAATCCAAAATTGCTACTCCTTGATGAGCCGACCTCGGCACTAGACGTCTCAGTACAAGCTCAAATTTTAAACCTGCTAAAGAAGCTGCAGGGCGATCATAATCTGACTTACATGATCATCTCACACAGTCTGACCGTCGTAGAGCACATCAGTGATCGCATTGCTGTACTCTATCTTGGAGAAATTGTAGAACAAGGCCCGTGTGGAAGTGTTTTCGCCAAGCCGAGTCACCCTTATACACAAGCTCTTTTTAGCTCGACACCAGTTCCTGATCCTAATCACCAACGTCAACGTGTCAATCTGATTGGCACTGTTCCAAATATCGCTAAACCACCTACAGGCTGTCGATTCCATACACGTTGTCCCGAAGCGATGGAAATATGCCGTGAAGTCAAACCCAAAAGCCACACAATAGCAGACCAACACACTTCAGCTTGTCACCTACATGCTGATTCTGATTGAATTAAGTCTGGTAACTTTAGCGGACGATATATCCAGGTAATACAGTTCTGCGAGTTTGCCTTCTCCGTAATCTAGATATCTAAAGGAAAAATAGATGAGTGATCATGACCACAACGATTTGACAACAAAACAATTGAACGCACCTTATGCGTGGTCAATGCCTGATTGGCCATCACAAACGCAGTCCATAGATAAGGATGCGCTTGAAGTGTGGGGTTACGTTGAGAAATCCTCCTATGTTGCAGGGGATTCTCTGAATATTCATGTTAGCTGCTCTCAACCAACCTACTCTGTAACGATCACGAGAGACGGCCTTCACCCACAGCTTGTTTATTCCCAAGACGGTATCACTGGCCATCGCCACGAGGTTCCAGAAGAGTCATATGCAAACGGATGTAACTGGCCTGTTGAACTCGAAATTTCCATAAAAGATGATTGGAAAAGCGGATTCTATGTAGTTGTATTTTCTGTAGACGGCGGTCAGAAAGGTCGTTTCGAGTCGGACGCCTATTTTGTTCTAAGAAAATCGCCACAAGACAGGTGCGGGATTGCACTAGTACTTACGACCAGCACTTTGGTCGCCTATAATGATTGGGGTGGAGCTAACCACTATCGTGGTATTGGTAACGATCCACGCACCGAAGTCGCATCACCAGTCTTATCCACTCAACGCCCTCTTGGTCGTGGTTTTCTAAAAAAGCCTGCAGAAGCACCACGCGAATCGCATACTTTTGCGCCACCAATCGGCTGGGAACCCCGATATCCGAGCTACGAATGGGCTCGTCTTTATGGATACTGCCGCCATCATGCAGATGCCTTCTGGGCAACATATGAACGCCCTTTCGTAATTTGGGCGGAAGAAGAGGGTTATGACCTCGATTACTTAACTCAGGATGACTTACATTTTGACGAAACAAGTCTTTCATCATATTCCACTGTTATTCTGGTAGGCCACGACGAATACTGGACTTGGGAGATGCGAGATCGTATCGATGATTTTGTCGAACGAGGTGGAGGATTAGCTCGTTTCGGTGGAAATTTCTGCTGGCAAGTACGTCTATCTGATGATGGCCATACTCAGTTCTGCTATAGGACACCGGACAACGATCCTGAGTCTGAAACCAATCCCAGCCGGACAACTACCATTTGGGATTATCTGCCTATAAATCGTCCCGCTGCGGCTACTATGGGCTTGACTGGAATGAGTGGCATTTATAACCGTTACGGTGTGGCAGCGCCACGGTCATCTGGTGGTTACACAATATACAGACCCGATCATTGGGTATTTGAAGGTACCGATCTTTACTATGGTGATCTTCTCGGCGGTACACCAGTTAATCTCGCTACGTTCGAGCTAGATTCTGTCGAATATACTTTTAAGAGGGGTCTCCCCTATCCTACCCTTGAGGACGGAGCTCCTGAAACATTGGAAATCCTCGCGATGGCACCGGCCGTAAGCGGTGAAGATGACCGATTTGAAGGGCACGTTCCCCTCAACGGTCCGAAAAGAGAGGTCGAAGCTGTCAAACGTGCCTTGGGTGACAAACTTCCAAAACATCTTCTTGAATGCGAAGGCCGTGGTGCAGGCATGATCGCAACATTTACCCGAGGGAAAGGTGAGGTTTTCAATGGAGGGTCGACCGAATGGCCTCGAGCAATCGAACTTCGAGACCCCTTCGTTATAAGAATCGCTAAAAATGTCATAAATCGATTCTCAAATCTGGGTTCTTAAATGTTCTAGTAATTTTCAGTGTGCCTAAATTGTGCCGACCGTGAGTCCACTCCAGTCCATTTGAGTCCCTTTCAGTCATATTG
>CAZSWX010000046.1:1202-9702 GCA_964610865.1 uncultured Enterobacteriaceae bacterium | reverse complement strand
CTAGCAGTGGCACTGATGATTTCGAGCCGAAGTTCAGTCTGACGCCTCTGGCCTATGGCACGCTAAAAGGAACGTTCTATGCATTACTTCTCGCCATTCCCGTGAGCCTATGTGCTGCACTTTATACATCCCAGTTCATGCACCCACGCTTGCGCGGCTGGGTAAAGCCGTCGGTCGAGGTTATGGCCGCCCTGCCGAGCGTGGTGTTAGGATTCTTCGCTGGCCTCTGGTTAGCCCCACTCGTAGCAGACATGGTGCCAGCTTTGCTGTTGATGCTTCTCGTTTTGCCAGTCGTCGTCCTTTCTGCCGCCGTAGTTTGGAGACTTCTGCCCTTGAACTTTCGAAACGGTATGAAACCCGGCATCGAAATTTTCGTTCTGATGCCACTAATTATTTTAACTATTTACCTCTGCATTCTAGCCGACAACCCCATAGAGAGGGCCTTCTTTCAAGGTGACTTCCCGCAGTGGCTGTTTGATACTACCGGCGTTCGGTATGACCCACGCAACTCTCTTATCGTCGGGTTTGCAATGGGATTTGCCGTTATTCCCATAATTTACACTATCTGTGAGGATGCGTTTTCGAACGTTCCGCAACACCTCATTTCCGGATCTTTAGCGCTAGGGGCGTCGCGCTGGCAAACTGCCCTGCGAGTAGTCCTCCCCACCGCAAGCCCAGGCGTCTTTTCCGCGATCATGATCGGATTTGGTCGCGCAGTCGGCGAAACCATGATTGTTCTCATGGCTACAGGCAACACCCCCATAATGGACTTCGACCCATTTACCGGTTTTCGGGCATTATCTGCGAATATCGCCGTCGAAATCCCTGAAGCGCCACACGGAGGTACTCTTTATAGGGTCCTCTTCCTGGCTGCGCTCTTGTTATTTATATCAACGTTTCTAGTGAATACGGCGGCGGAAATCGTCCGACAACGCCTACGGGACCGTTATGGCCGCATCTAATACCCTTTCCAGATCGAAAAACGCGCCAAGAACGACACCTGGCATGCACCATTTTCTACGAAACGGTGACCCGTTCATCTGGCTTACCGGAGGGACTCTCGCGTTCAGCCTGCTTATGATCTCGGGATTAATTTGGATCGTCGGGGCAAACGCGTTGGGGTTTTTCTGGCCTACCAAGATTCAGCAAGTGGAGCTGCAGAACAGCGAAAAGATCCTTGCTGCAGTTCGAGCGAAGGAGCCAATCCCTCTCACGCGGGAACAGTTTCGTACGCAATATCAAGTTGCCAACCGTGATCTATACGGGGCAGACTTTCGGTGGATCGATGATGCCTCGATAAAATCGCAGACATATCCTCTGAACACGATCTATTTAGAGCGGTACGAATGGGGTCCATTCCTGGGCTTCCTTACGGGAATACGCCGTGACGGAGCCTTGATCACTGAACCTTTTGAGCATCTGTGGGCGACATTCGTCGAGCTCCATGGAGTAACGCAGGACACGCTTGCGGCAATCCAGAACATAGAAAAGGGCGATATCGGCGATATAAACTACGAACTTGAACAACTCCGCGTGGCTATAAAGAGAGCCGAAAGACAAGGCGCAAACGACACGGAGAAGATAGAGCGAGTGCGGTCTTTGCATCTTGAAATGCAGACCCTGCAAAAAGCGTACGAAGAGAAGGAAGAGGAATTACTTACTCTATATAGGGAGAACGCGCGGTATGAACTAGTGGTTCAAGATGTAAACGGCATAAAAAAAGAGCTGCCTATCGCCGGCGTAGTGCGCGGCTTTCTGCCTAATAACATGACACAGATAGAACGTCTCGGCCTATACCTCGCTCGATTTTGGGAATTCTTCTGGGAAGATCCCCGCGAAGCCAATATGGAAGGGGGCGTGTTTCCAGCGATTTTCGGTACCGTCATGATGGTTATCATCATGACGATCATTGTCGTTCCATTCGGCGTCATAGCGGCACTGTACCTCCGAGAGTATGCAAAACAAGGCCCATTAGTCCGCTCCGTACGCATTGCAGTCAACAATCTCGCCGGCGTCCCCTCTATTGTTTTTGGCGTCTTCGGATTAGGGTTCTTCGTGTATACGGTCGGAGGAAGTATCGACCAGTTCTTCTTCCAAGATAGCTTACCTACCCCCACCTATGGGACCGGGGGCATCTTGTGGGCGTCACTCACGCTCGCGCTGATGACTGTACCGGTTGTCATCGTGTCGACAGAGGAATCTCTCGCCGCCATTCCTTCCGAGTGGCGTGAAGGCTCGCTCGCACTCGGGGCGACGAAATGGGAAACTCTTCGGAAAATTGTCATTCCGGGCGCATTACCAGGAATACTTACGGGCACAATTCTTGCCATGGCCCGGGGTGCTGGTGAAGTTGCGCCCTTGATGATAACCGGCGTCGTAAAACTGGCGCCCACACTCCCAGTCGACGGTCATTGGCCCTTTTTTCATCTCGAAAGAAAATTCATGCACCTCGGCTTCCACATCTACGATGTTGGTTTCCAATCGCCGAACGTGGAAGCTGCGAAACCGATGGTATTCATGACGACTCTACTGCTGATAATCATCGTCGTGGCGCTGAACCTGGCCGCAATCGCTATCCGAAACCGCTTGCGGAACCGGCTTCGGTTTGGAGCCTTCTAAGTCAATAGGGGAACTTATCGTATGCAGAGTTGCAAAATACAGCAGCCAGTCAAAACCACCAAAACGCCGGGCCGGTTAAAAGTGACCAGCGGGCGCAGCCAGGCCAAGGGCCCGATGCCTTATATTACAGAGATAGAGATCCGAGATCTGAGTCTGAGCTACGATGGATCTAACCAAGCACTCAAGCACATCAGCATGGGTATTCCACAAGGCGAAGTAACCGCGTTCATAGGGCCCTCGGGTTGCGGAAAATCGACGCTTTTACGTTGCTTTAATAGGTTAAACGATCTTATAGACGGGTGTATGATAAGTGGGAGCATAACGGTCGGAGGCACCCAAATTCTTGACCCAAACTTGGACGCCACCGAACTTCGAAAGAGAGTGGGCATGGTATTCCAGAAGCCCAATCCGTTCCCCAAAACGATTTTTGAGAACGTGGCCTACGGCCCACGAGTTCTCGGCATCAAGGACAAGACAGTCCTCGCTGAGATCGTCGAAGGCAGCCTGCGAAGAGCCGCCCTTTGGGAAGAAGTGAAAGACCGCTTGCACCAGAACGCCCTCGCCCTTTCAGGCGGTCAACATCAGCGTCTATGTATTGCCCGCACTATCGCCATTGAGCCTCAAATAGTCTTGATGGACGAGCCTTGTTCAGCACTGGACCCAATTGCTACAACGAAGATCGAAGAACTGATCCACGAACTCAAGGAACATTATACGATTGTGATCGTAACACATAACATGCAACAGGCTGCACGGGTCTCCGATTATACGGCTTTCCTGTACCTAGGCGAGCTCATCGAATTTGGTGAGACGGAAAAATTGTTTACTACGCCGGAAAAGCGAGCTACGGAAGACTATATTACCGGCAGATTCGGTTAGGAATGAATTACTCGACGCGAACGTAGGAACATCGGGGGCACCATGCCGCAACATACCGACCGACAATACGAAGAAGAACTTCAACAACTGCGGGACAAAGTCCTAGAGATGGGAGGACTCGTAGAGAAACAAATTGGAGATGCTGTGTCATCTCTGACCAGTCGAGATTCTGGGCTCGCGCGCCAGGTCATAGAAAAGGATCACACGGTCAACTACCTAGACGTCGTTATTGACGAGGCGTGCATACGTCTACTTGCCCTGCACCAGCCAGCAGGGAGGGACCTCCGCTTCATTACGACTAGCCTGAGAATTTCTACCGACCTCGAACGCATCGGCGACATCGCGGAAAACATCTCGGAGCGCGCTATGGAGCTCAATCAAGAGCCACCGATAAAACCAAGGCAAGAACTGCCAGAAATGGCCGAAGGCGCCCGATCAATGCTCCGGGATAGCCTCGACGCCTTTGTTCGCGAAGATCCAGACCTCGCACTTACTGTTTGCCAGCGCGATGACCGGATAGACGACCTAACGGCCCACATTTTTAACGATTTGCTTTCTCAAATGCAGCAACAACCGGAAGACGCTAGCAGGGCGACTCGCACACTGTTTGTTGCGAAATACCTTGAACGTGTTGCCGACCATGCGACCAATATTGCGGAAATGGTAATTTATATGGCCAAAGGGAAAAGCATTCGCCATATGTCTCCCTTGCCCGAATCCGTCTGACCGCACCGTCGCGTGTGCCAGGAAGAGGACATCATGGAATCACAACGCGTCACTGGGGCGCCACTGGGAACGAAACATAAAATCCTCGTCGTAGAAGATGAAAAAGATATACGAGATTTGCTCCGATACAATCTAGAGTCTGAGGGCTTTCTGGTAGTCGAAGCCGATAATGGCGAAAGCGGCTTAAAGCTGGCGGCCAGCGAACGTGCAGCACTCGTCATTCTGGACTTAATGCTACCTGGTCTGTCCGGATTGGAAGTCTGTCGCATCCTTCGCTCAAAAGATCCGACTATGAATCTTCCCGTGCTGATGCTAACTGCACGTGCTACTGAGGTCGACAAAATTCTCGGGCTGGAAATGGGCGCAGACGACTACGTCACAAAACCGTTTAGTCCCCGCGAGCTCGTAGCAAGGGTTAAGGCCGTATTAAGACGCACGTACGGACCGCCGGTCGATCAGCCCCATCAAACTTATGAGAAAGGCAGACTACGCATCGATTACGATACTTACGAAGTTCGCATTGACCAGAGTCCGATCGGCTTGGGCCTTCGCGAATTCGAACTTCTCAAGTTTTTCGTGCAATCGCCGAACCGAGTGTTTAGCCGCGCTCAAATTCTCGATCTTGTATGGGGTCACAACGTCTACGTGGAGGCACGGACTGTAGACGTGCATGTTCGCCGACTGAGGCAGCATGTAGAACAGGATGACGCAAATCCTACGCTGATCCTCACTGTGCGTGGGGTCGGATACAAGTTCAATCCAGACGCTCTTGACCCTTAAAACCGTTCTCTCAGTCGTCGCCCTTAGGTTGAGGCACTAATGATGAGTATTGTCGCGCTTTCGATCGCCACTCCACTAACGTTGGCTTTTCTGTCATCGGTCTTCCTCTGTGTTTACCTCACCGCGCACTTTCAATGGGCCTGGTACTGTTTCCTTTCCTTCAGTGTCGCCACAGTCTGGGCCGCTGCACATTATGGTCGAAAGTTCAGAGATCGTCTTGATAAAATCATCAGCCTTCTCACGAAACCCGATAGTGGCGCGACCGAGTGGGGAGACAGAATCACACGCACCGATAGGCTCGATTACCTAGAGCAGCTAGTCCGACGGCGATTGGACGCAGACAACCTAAGCTACTCACAAATGCGCCTGCAAAAAGAAGAACTAGAAGCTCTAGTTGAGACAATGGCCGAGGGCATTGTCGTGATAGACTCGAACGGGATCATTGGGCGGTATAACCCAGCGGCAGTAAATCTTTTTGGTCAGGATACCCAACAAGACTGGACCGGAAGACCGTTTCGGGAATTCTCACGTCACCCTCTGCTAGGACAGTTGATCTCGGCCAACAGCCCTCGCAGCCACAACAGTCAAGAAATCGAAATCGAAGGGACGGCCCCACGCCAACTGGGAGTAACCGTTGTCCCCTTCCCGTCAAATACCGAGCAGGGAACCAGAGAGGAAGCGTCAGGCGCACGTAAAGCTTACATGCTGAGCTGCCATGACCTCACAGCAATCAAGAACCTCGAGTCTGAAAGGGCAGATTTCGTTGCGAACGTCTCCCACGAGCTCCGTACGCCACTGACTGCTATTAAAGGATATGCGGAAACACTCCTCAACGGAGCCGTGAAGGATCCCGAGAACGCAACGCGATTTCTTACGATAATAGATAGGCATTCCGAACGCCTTAGTCGTCTCATAGACGATTTACTCACCTTGTCTGATCTGGAGTTGGGAAAAACGGCCCTTGCAAAGGACAATTTTCTGGTTGGCGATTTGGTCCAAGAAGCTTTTGACGTGATCCAAGACAAAGCACGGCGGGGAGGGGTTACGCTCGCTCAGGACATCCCATCTAGCCTACCGGCGATCCTCGTTGATCGAGACAGGTTACACCAGGTATTAATCAATCTGGTGGACAACGCGGTAAAGCATACTAAAGAGGACGGGCTTGTTCGCGTATCTGCACATCTACGGCGTTCTGACACTGACGATATCCCTTTACCTGACGGCTCCAGTTCAAGTAACAAGAACCTTTACACCGGGCCGCAAACCGAAATCGGTTTGCAAAACACGACTTCTATTCTGCATTGGCTAGAGATCAGAGTAACGGACAATGGCTGTGGAATACTAGAAGAGGACCTACCACGTCTGACTCAGCGCTTCTACCGCGTCGACAAGGCACGTTCTCGAAAATTGGGAGGCACCGGCTTAGGCCTCGCCATAGTGAAACACATAGTACACGCGCACGGGGGCGAATTAGAAATAGAGAGTCAAATTGATCACGGCACTACCGTCCATGTCGTTTTACCGCTCACTACTATTTTCCAAAACGAGTAGGCGACTAGGAGATCGGAAATCAGCTCTTACCACTCTTACACTTACGTTCTAACATTTCCAAGGCTTCTTGACGCGAATTCACAAGGCCCTCTAACTGCGCATCCTCAATTGCGTTAAGTATACGCGAGAAGCAAGGCCCTGGCTTCAGCCCAAGTCGAATGAGATCTCTCCCGTCCACGAACGGAGGGGGTGAAAGGTCTTCCGAGGAAAGCTCCTGAAGTTTTCTGAGACAAAAGTCATACGCGTCTCGACGCTCGTTCGAGCCAAGTGCATGAAGGCGTGTCAGCTCCAGCAATTCCCCAGTATGAGGTTTTCGCAAAAACCGCTTTAGGTCCGCTGTTCGCATTCGTACAGCGTCATAGACACGCCGTCGGTTCCTTACGAGATATTCAACCTTCTCCCAAGTCGGCCGGGACCTCTTCAACCTCTTACAGACATGTGTAGATAATTCGGCGGCTCGCTCCGAACTGGGCAATGGAAAGCCCTGAATTATCGCAGGCAAACGGCATTTCGGTTCGCTCGTGTCATGCAATACCGCCGCCAAGGCCAGCGTTTCAGTCGGTTCTTTAAGTTCGTCGAGGTGTTCTAATATGGAAAGTGTGTGTTCCAGTTTATCGTTTAATTCATCCGAACTTGGGTTTGGCGAGGACACATGTTTGGCGCAGGCCACCTCAGGTAATATCCAGCGCAGGAGTCCGGAAGCTTCGAGAAGTTCATATCCTCGTCTGGCACTACCTTGTGTCAAAATCCTCACCAATTCATCCCCGATCCGTTCCCAGGCAATCTGGGTAACGGTAGAACCAAGCTCAACCAACGCGACATAGGTCGGCGAATCTACAGAAAAGCCCAGTTGCGCGGCGAAACGCACGGCACGCATCATCCGCAATTTGTCTTCCTGGAATCGGCACACCGGATCTCCGATCGCCCGAATGACACATCGTCTTAAGTCTTCAATTCCGCCAACGTAGTCTATCACCTTTCCGGTCAGCGGATCGTAGAACATTCCATTAATTGTAAAATCACGTCTTAATGCGTCCTCCCGCGGACTCCCAAAATGAATTTCTGAAGGGTGACGTCCATCGCGGTAACTCCCATCTGTACGAAAGGTCGCCACTTCACAGTGTATCTCGTCCAACACAACGAGGATCACACCAAAATGCACACCAACCGGGATAGTGCGTGGGAAGATCGCGCGTACCTGGTCGGTCGTCGCATCTGTAGCTATGTCATAGTCCTTTGCCTCTACGCCCAGCAAACGATCTCGCACACAACCACCCGCGAAGTAGGCAATATGGCCGTGGTTACGCAGACGCTCAACCACCTTTATCGCTGTTGTTTCCTCCGGCGTCATTCACGTACTTTTGCATGCGTCAAACCACAGGGCAATGCACTACCCTGCTTTGCTCTGAGGATAGGATAGCGCAGGGCTGACTGAAACAGCACCCTATGGTTGCCACTCAATTATCACCTAGGTAAGGTTGTTGGGCTGTGGGATTGAGAATAAGTACTAAAGACGTCTGCGACGCTACGGGTGGTTTGTTAAAGTACGGGCAACAGGATGCCCATTTCACCTCCGTGACAATTGATTCGAGGAATTGTAGCGAAGGGGCCCTCTTCATACCATTGAAGGGTCAAAATGCAGACGGCCATCAATACATCGAGGCGGCTTTGGAAAATGGTGCGTCCGGATTTCTTTTTTCCGGAGAAACACCACATACACGTACGAAGACGGACATCGGCATAGCGGTCGAAGACCCGTTGCGAGCGCTTCAACAGTTAGCTGCCTGGCACAGAACACGCCTTTCGGCCAAAGTGATTGGCATTGCAGGCAGCAATGGCAAAACGACAACGAAGGATTTGATGGCTCAGATCTTTCGCGCTCAGAGACCTACTCTTTCGACTCTAGGAAACTTCAACAACCACATTGGCCTTCCCCTAACTCTGC
>CAZSWX010000046.1:0-1102 GCA_964610865.1 uncultured Enterobacteriaceae bacterium | reverse complement strand
ACTCTTTCGACTCTAGGAAACTTCAACAACCACATTGGCCTTCCCCTAACTCTGCTTCGCGCCACGCCCGAGGACAAATTCCTCGTTTTGGAAATGGGAACAAGTGGCCCCGGAGAACTTTCCGCCCTATGCCGTATCGCCGTACCCGACATCGGTGTCATCACCTCTATAGCAGAAGAACATACGGAGACCCTTCGAGATCTTCGAGGTGTGCTCGACGCTGAAACGGAAATCACCGCAGAACTGCCGTCCGGTGGTGTCGCGATTGTTAATGGCGATGATGACGAGCTATTAGATAAGGTACGCAAACAAGCCAGCTGTCGACTGATAACGTTCGGTCTAAAGTCGCACAATCACTTACAAGCCGAAAATGTCGAGATGTCCCGATCAGGAACTCGCTTCCAGATTCGGATGGGAACCACGATTAAGATGGTTACGCTTTCCCTTATCGGGTACCACTGCGTGCCCGCCGCGCTCGCAGCGATAGCAACCGCCTCGGAGTGCGGTCTGGACCTCGATACGATTTGCGACACACTGAAAGAGGCTAGCGGTCCACCAAGACGCCTGACGGCTATCACCAGCACCGACCGGCGACTTACCGTATTAGACGATTGCTATAACGCCAATCCCGCGTCTGTTAGGAACGCCATAAAGACAGCACACATGATTCGTCACAGGGACGAAGCGCTCACACTCGTGTTAGGTGATATGCTGGAACTCGGCAGGGTAGCGCTCGCGCGCCACCGAGAAATTGGGGCCTACGTGGCGAATCTCTCACCTCCAGCGGATTTCGTAGTAGCAATTGGGGAGTTTTCAACTCTCCTAACAGAAGCATCAAAGCGAGCAAAGCGTCCGGCCCGCTCGTTTGCGACCAGTGTAGAAGCAAAAGAGTTTCTCGGATGCCTTTTGGGCGAAACGGATCGTCGACACCTCGTTTTGGTGAAGGCCTCTAGAGGAATGCATCTGGAGCGTATAGTGGAATTTTTAACTTAGTCAGCTCTGGCCCCGAAAGAGAAAAGAAGACAAGGAGAGCGTATGAATCCTCAGGTTGGTATTGTTATGGGAAGCGACTCGGACCTCGAAACAATGAAGGAGGCTGCAA
>CAZSWX010000045.1:0-9834 GCA_964610865.1 uncultured Enterobacteriaceae bacterium | reverse complement strand
GACGTCGCGGTCACCGACGTTGGCAACGCAATACAACGGGCTTTTGACGACATTCCGGAAGAGGCGGAGCGCCCCATCGTGGCTAAATCCGGCGCCAATACTTTTCCCATCATGTGGCTCGGCCTCCAAAGTGATAGATTCTCGGCTGAGGATCTAACAGATATCGTCGATCGTATCATCCGCCCTCCCCTTCAAATATTGCCAGGGGTGGCGGAGGTACTTGCGAGTGGTCGGAAGTACGCGATGCGTATCTGGCTAGATCCCACGAAAATGGCTCTTCACCGTGTGGACCCTGCCGACATACGGCGTACCATTCTCGAGAACAACCTCCAGGTACCCGCGGGAGAAGTAGAGGGAAGCTCTCGTAAGTTTACTGTCTTAGCTAACGCACAAATAGAAAATCCCGCGGATTACGAAGAGCTCATTATCCGGGAAAACGACGAAGGACGTGTTCGCATAAAAGACGTTGGGTGGGCAGAACTCGGGTCCGAGAACTATAATGTCCTTACCCGCCTGAACGGCCAACCAACAATGGGTGCCGGAATCATTCGACAATCACGCTCTAATCAGCTCGAGGTTTCGGATGCGGTACATAGGGCGCTGCCTGCTATTCGCGGCGCGTTGCCCGACGGGGTAGAGTTGCGCGTCGCGGTTGACAGTACCATTTTCGTGCGCGCCTCTCTCAAAGAAGTATGGTTCACACTTGGCATAGTCTTCAGTTTAGTCGTACTTGTGAACCTGATTTTCCTCAGATCAGCATGGACGACAATAATTTCTTCCGTCGCTATTCCGGTGTCCTTGATAGGAACCTTCGCCATCATGGCCGTGCTTGGCTTCTCGATCAATGTTCTGACACTCCTCGCATTGGTCCTTACCATCGGCCTGCTAGTAGATGATTCCATTGTCGTTCTGGAAAACATCTATCGCCGACAAGAAGACGGCGAATCCCGAAGAGAGAGCGCCCGCCGCGGCTCCGCCGAAGTGGGTTTTCCAGTGATTGCGACCACAGTTTCTCTCGTGGCTGTGCTCGTGCCGTTATCTCTTCTAACAGGCAATCTCGGACGCCTGTTCAGTGAGTTTGCCCTCACCATGACCGCCAGCGTTATGATCTCCACCTTCGTCGCGCTCACCCTTGTCCCAATGATGTGCCACCAGTTTCTGACGGTCCCAAATTCCCATGGGAAAATCTATGTTGTCGTTGAATCCTTTTTCAACGGCCTGAATTACGGTTATACAAAATTACTTAAGATTGCCCTCGCGCACCCCCATATGATGGCCGCCTTGCTTGTCGCAATGATGGGTGGGGGCGGACTGCTCTTATTCGTTATCCCGTCAACCCTCGTGCCGATCGAGGACCGCGGCAGAATCATGACTATTATAAAAGCGCCTCAGGGTTCGACCGTGTTCTACACTGCTAAAACGCTGGATCAAGTGGAGGAACGTATAAAACGGGTACCGGAGGTTGAGGCGTTCTTCGAAGCAATCGGCCTTTCCATAGGTGGGCCCCCTAGCACCAGTGACGGAATCGTGTTCACCAGATTGTCGGATTGGAACGAGCGGACGGTCAAGCAACAGGTGCTCGTTTCCCAGTTATTCCCTGATTTTTTCGCGATGACTGGCGCCTTGGTTTTTCCTATAAACCCCCCTTCCTTAAATCAGCGCAGCATCAACGATTTGGAGTTTATCCTCAAAAATGCGTCGGCGACACAAGAGGAATTTTCCTCGGCTGTCCAATCCATGTTAGCTCGTCTCACGCAGCTACCAACCCTGATTAATGTCGATAGTGACTTACGGTTAGACAATCCCCAGCTCGACATGGTGTTCGACCGCGACCGTGCAGCCGATCTCGGTGTGCCGGTTTCTGCGATCGCCCAGAGCCTTCGACTCCTACTTTCCCAAGCCAAAGTAGACGAATTTATCATGAGAGGCCGCCAGTATGACGTCATAACCTCGCTAGCATCTCCCTACCGTAGCATCCCGGATCAAATTGGACAGATTTATGTTCATGGTCGAAAAGGGACAATGGTCCCTCTATCGAGTCTCGTGCAACCTACACCCCAGATAGCACCAGCTCAACTCAATCGGTACGACTTGCAACGCTCTGCAACCCTCACGGGCAGCTTAGCTCCAGGAGCAACCCTCGGCGAGATGTTAGCATCCGTGTATAAAATAGCAGATGAAGTCCTTCCGTCAGGTTTTTCGACTGCACTCGGAGGAAGCGCGCGCGAATTCGTGGAATCTTCAGCCGAAATGTATATCACTTTCTTCATTGCATTGGCTTTTGTTTACCTCGTTCTCTCGGCCCAGTTCGAAAATTTTTTCCACTCGTTGACTATTCTAGCGAGTGTTCCATTGGCATTGTTTGGCGCCCTCCTAATTCTCTTTGCCACCGGGCATACTCTGAATCTTTACAGCCAAATAGGCATCATCTTGCTAATAGGCTTGGTAACAAAGAACTCAATCCTTCTGGTCGACTACGCGAATCAGGCGCGCGCGCGGGGAAAAGCGCTCCTGCCCGCCGTCATCGAGGCCGGGCAGAGCCGTTTCCGACCGATACTGATGACTAGCGTAACCTCCATCTTAGGAGCCTTACCACTCGCACTGGCAACTGGAGCAGGAGCTGAGAGTCGACGTCCAATTGGGGCCGCCGTAGTTGGTGGACTGACCTTCTCAACAGCATTCACGTTACTAGTGATCCCCGTGATTTATATATTGGTGACTCGTCTTGGCGAAAAACTGCGCGTCAGTATGGTGCCCCCGGTGATATCTCTAGAACCGAAACCAAAAACTCGGTAGCCGACCAATGGCTCTTGGATTTTTCAAAGAACAGTCCGGTCATTAGGCCTAGTCGCCGGCGCACGGAGGACGAAGTGAATAGCCCCTCAAGTCAGCACGAGAAACGGAATAACGATCTCGGACGGCACCTAAAGTGGGGGGCTCAATGGCTTTGCCTTTTCCCTTGGATAGTTTATTTCGCCGCCTGTACAATTACTCCGCGGCCGTCTCCTATGTCAGTCCCCATCCCCAACACTTGGCAAAACGAAATCACATCGCCGATCAGAAACGACCCGACACTCAGCAACTGGTGGAAAACATTTCAAGACCCCCTGTTACTATCTCTCATCGACAGAGGAATCGCGAATAATAAGGAGATCCGCCAAGCATCTGCTCGAATAAGAGAAACCCGAGCATCAAGGGTCGCCACGGCCTCTAGGTTCTGGCCTTTTCTTGGCTGGTCAACCTCCTATGCGAGAAACCGCAGCAGCAGTGCGGTCGTATCTTTTGACCTTGCGGATTTTCTCAACAAGGATGCGGAGGAGAACGCCAATCCGTCCTCTCGGTCCAACGGCTCTCCCAGCCGTTCCTTCTCTTTCGGTGAAGATAGGAATTTTTATGCCACCGCTCTGGATGCCAGTTGGGAGCTCGACCTATTCGGTCGTACCCGATGGGAAGTTGCTGCAGCTGAGGCCCGGATCGAGGAAACCCAAGAGATTTTTCGAGACGTTTTATTGACACTTGTCGCCGAGATTGCCCACAATTATATAGAGCTGCGGGGTGCGCAGACCCGCGTTTCCATCGCTTTAGAAAATATCACTTCACAGAAAGAGTCTCTGGAAATTACCGTGGCCAGGTATGAAGCGGGACTGACGAGTGCACTGGACGTCGAAGAAGCTCGTACGCTATACACTTCTACCCGGGCCAGCGTCCCCACCCTGCAAACCTCAGTGCAAGAGTATATACACCGTCTAGCTGTACTGATGGGGGATCCGCCCGAAAGCCACTTCGAGGACCTCGGAGACAATCAAGGTATCCCCTCGGCAGCCCTCGGTAACTCAATAGGGTTGCCATCGGAACTCCTCCGCAGACGGCCGGACATTCGAGCGGCCGAGCGCGCGCTCGCTGCTACGAATGCGGAGATAGGAGTCGCCACCGGCGACCTTTTTCCACGTCTGACGTTGACAGGGCGCCTTGGCACTCAAGGGCTCGACATTTCTGACTTGGGAAAACCGGTCGGCCTGTCATGGTCAGCGGGTCCATCAATCATCTGGCCTATTTTTGACGCGGGCCGTGTTCGAGCGAACATAGAAGTACAAAATGCGAGACAAGAACAGGCACTAGCCGGGTACGAAAAAGCTATACTCGTATCTCTCGAGGAGGTCGAAAATGCCGTGGTAGCATACAACCAAGAACGTCTTCGTCGACGATGGCTGATCAAGTCTGTTACTGCTTCCAAGGCCGCAGTCGAAATCGCCAAAGAGCGCTACCTTAGCGGGCTCGAGAACTATTTGAGTGTCGTTATTACACAAGCCGACCTCCACAAAGCGGAAGATCAACTTGCGCAGTGTAGCACTGCGACGTCTTCCCACGTCGTTGCTCTATACAAGGCACTCGGCGGAGGTTGGGAGTTGTTAGAATGACGGAACCGAGATAACGTCTGCGCGACTGGTACGACTTCTCGCCACAACCAGCAATTTTTGCATAAACCAAGAAGGAAATGAGTGTATAGCGGGCGATAGGAGCGATGGTACCAGCCAAAGAGGAAATTCTTAGCAAATTAGTTTACGACTGGGCCAAGGAGAACAATATGCCAAAAATAATACTCCCTATAATCATGATGATCGTATTGTTGATCCCGAGTGTGTCACGTGCGATTACATGGAAAAGCGATCCGTCCCACGCGAGCGTGCAGTTCGCGCTGAGTCATTTAATGGTGTCGACCGTGCGCGGCACCTTCGATAAATTCGATGTTTCAGCGGTGATAAACGAAACAAACCCGAGCGAATCGTCAGTAGAAGTCGTGATTGAAGCTGCGTCAGTAAACACGCATAACGAAAAGAGAGACGAACATCTGCGAGGCCCCGATTTTTTTGACGTACAAAAACACTCCACAATTACCTTCATGTCCAAAATTGTCAGACCAGCTGGGGATGCGGTCTTTCGCGTCACCGGCGATCTAACGATAATGGGTGTTACAAAAGAAGTCGTACTCGAGGTTTCCGGATCACCCAAACCGATAATCGACCCTTGGGGCGGACAACGACTTGGCGGCAGTGCCACCACCGTGATCAACCGGACTGACTACGGCCTCAAGTACAATTCCGTGCTGGATTCGGGCGGCGTCACTATTGGCGAAGAGGTTAAGATAACCATTGATATAGAATTAGTTCCGCTGGCATCGAGCTGAAAATGGAAGAAGTACTACCCTGTCGAAGACCTCGTGCCGCCAAGCCCCTGTGGCGCAACACCGACAAAATGGTTTCGGCGCGATTTCGAAAAGAAACCCCTATTGTGTAATGTGGTACTAGCAGAAGCCCTCCGATTTTACGCAAAAAGGGACAGATTAGTCGTATATCCACCTGCAAAAACAAGGTTCCTCATTTACTTTTGAAGTCCGTGACTCTTGACTGACGTGTCCCCTGTTTGCTTCGATAATTACAATGAACCGAATTGGCCAACAGTTAGTGTATTTCGTCAATGAACCGGAGACACGACGGAATATAAGTACTCTCCTCAAATTCTTTGGGTTCCTACTAGCAATTATCTTCGCATTCTCCGGCATCTTTCATCTAATTATGGGGACGATGGAAGAGCAGGAACATTCATGGCTCACCGGGTTCTATTGGACCCTAACGGTGATGACGACGCTCGGATTTGGCGACATCACCTTTCACAGCGACATTGGGCGTCTTTTTAGCGTGCTAGTGCTCCTGACGGGGGTCATACTTCTGCTTATCGTCCTACCCTTTACCTTTATCCGGTATTTTTACGCGCCGTGGTTGGAAGCACAAATGCGTTTTCGGGCGCCTCGACAGGCCCCAGACGACACGGAAGGTCATGTCATTATCTGTTACTATGATGATCTAGCTCCTGCACTAATTGCACAATTACAACTGGAAAATATTCCCTACTACGTCATCGAATCAGACCCCAGTGCCGCAGCCCATATGGCCGACGACGGCGTGTCCGTCATATTCGGGAACGCCGACAACCGCGAGACTTACGAGTCTATACGCGCATCTAAAGCCCGTCTGATAGTGGCCAATAACAATGACACCATAAACACGAATATTGTTCTAACCATTCGCTCGGTCGCGCCCGACGTACCAATAATGGCGACCGCAGACAACACCGATTCGATCGATATTCTGGAGTTGAGCGGCGCAGATTTTGTGCTTCCCCTTAAGCAACGACTGGGCGAAGGCCTGATCAAGCGTATTAATGCAGGGCATAGCGAATCCCACGTGATCAGCCGTTTCCGAGACCTGCAGGTTTCAGAATTCTCCGTTCGTAAAACGCCGTTAGCGGGTTTGACTGTCGAACAAACCCAACTCCGACAAAACCTAGGCCTAAACATCGTGTCCATCTGGGAAAGAGGCAATATGTTACCGGTCACGCCCAATACGAGGCTTTCGGGAAATAGCGTGGTGGTCGTTATGGGGACTGAAGCCCAAATGCAGGCACTCGACGAAATGCTCATCATTTACGACCCAAACTACAATCCTGTACTTGTAATCGGAGGCGGAAAGGTAGGGACTGCTGCTTCCCTCGCATTGAAGGAGAATGGCGTTCCCGTACACCTTGTAGAACGTGACGCAAAACTGCATGAGGTGCTGCTTGGAGCGGCAGACAAGGTCTTCATCGGAGATGCGGCCGATGGAACCTTTCTTCAAAATGCAGGCCTTCGAAGCGCACCTGCCGTGCTGCTGACCACCAATGACGATGCCATGAACATCTACCTTACCGTGTATTGCAGAAGGCTGAATCCCGACCTTCGAATCGTGAGTCGTATCACGCATCAAAGAAACACCGAGGCTATTCACCGAGCCGGTGCTGATTTCGTCTTGAGTTGCTCATCTTTGGCAACGGAGTTTGCGCTTGGCCGACTCGAAGGTCGGGAACTGACACTTCTAGGAGATGGTGTCGAGGTATTTGCGCTACCGGTGCCACCGATGTTGGTCGGCCTCACCCTCTCAGAGAGTGGCATTGGTGCGCGTACTGGCCTCATTGTAATTGGTCTAGAGACGAACGGAGACGTGCACATCAACCCGATTGGATCTACACGACTCGATGAAGGAACTGAACTCATAATGTTTGGAAACGTCTTACAACACAGGGCATTTACGCAGGCGTACTCCTAAAAAACCGGACTTTCACCGCCTACGGACACCCCGAACCTACTGGCCAATCGCACCTGCCCAGAAAGAGCGGAACACCGTATCACCAGTGCACATTTAGTTCCGCGGGCCCAACAATCGAACGCGGAGTAGAGCGCCGACCCTAATCGATGCAGATAAAAGTATGCGTCCAGAGAAGGGATCTGCAAGTGTTCTCTGTCCTCAGGATTTCTCCCAGACAATCACAAAATTCCGAACCGCTCGTCCCCTAGGAGTTTCGGCGCTGTGCGATGTGTATAAGCAATAAAAACCCCGCACTAAGAGCGTAAGCGATGCTAAATTCAGGTGCCGCTCCCCATCCAAAGACGTTCTGCACGCCAGCATCCGTCAGTTCGTACGCGTGTATAACACCGACAAAAGACAAAGCGGCCGCCACGAACATCCATGCCCCCGCTCGGTCAAATCTACCCTCTACTATGTACACAAGGGTCGCGGAAACAACCATCGCGGTAAGCAAGAACCCTTGGCTCAATGCTAGCAATCCCGCAATATACAGGTCTGAGCCGAATCTAGGCGCCACGTCCACAAACAAGACCCCAGCTTTTCGAAGACTCATTTCGATAAGGTGGAGGGCCCACGCTGCCATCGCGGGGATTAGCCCAAATGCGACCGCTATTGCGTGACCTTTCGGCACTTCCTGGAAGGCTTGAGCCGCCATGACGATGCCAACCCACAAAAGTATGCCCAGCGTCGCTTCCAACGGTACAACGCGCAACACCACCGTCATTATGCCCCCCAGACACAAAAGAAAAATTACAACCCCATTGATGGTCGAGTAGCCCGCGCGCGCACCCATCGATTTCCATGCTGGGTGGCCGATATAGATCGTTGTCGGGAAGGCACTCCCAAACATTGCCGCGACAACTGTCCCCGCTCCGTTCACTAAAAGTGAGGATTTAGTCTCATAACGGTCGCCCGCTGCTTCAGCGCTCTCAAGGTTCTGCAGAGAGCCAAGAACATTAAATAGTGTCATAGGCAAAACGACGGCTAGATACTGCAAGCCCACGCCATCCACTAGGGACGCGATTAGATCCCCTGGAACCGGCTGCGGCAAATGTAAGCCAATCTGCGTTTCCACACTGGGCGGCTCGAAAACCGCCAGTCCTAAAAACCGTAGACCCCAGGCCAAGCCAATTCCCGTCACCACCGCAACCAAGCCGCCTGGCAGTTTTCCAGGAAGGAGGCTCCGTGACCCATACGTAACAAGAATGATAACCATGGGGAGTACACCGACGAGCGGATTAGCAAATATTTGGAAGACGAACCCCACAGCGATAAACGTAAGAGCCACACCAGCCAGGGCGGTCAGTAAAGCCGCGCGTGGGGTATTCCTACGCAGCCAATCGGCCACCAGAGCGCCCGCCATCTCTAAGATCCCGCTCAAAAAGCATGCGAAGATACCCACCTGCCAAGCAAGCGTGGAGTCTCCAGTGTCTCTATACACAGGCCCCATAATCAGGAAGACAAAAGCAAATAGGCTAGGCGTATTTATGCCGTACGGGAGGGCCGTAACATCGTTCCGCCCGGTCGAATGCATTAAACGTCGGGCCTGCCACCCATAGAAAATGTTTCCCACAAGTATGGAGATCGCAGCTCCCGGGAGGATACGCCCGAAAACGAGATCCAGGGGGAGTCCGCACACCATTGGGCAGAGTACGGCGATCAGCATCAACTGTAACAGGTTATCAATGAAGAGCGCGAAAAACCCGTCTATGTCCCCGCGTACAAACATGGGGGGACATAGTGACACGCGCCGTTCAGGATCTTTCTCCATACATACGCTATCCTAACGATCGACGGCTGGAACGTCGACGGGCACACGTAAGCCATCCCTATTTTACAAACGTGAAACTTTCCTTATTTCTGGTACAATACAAGCTCCCGTGATGGCCAGCAATTCAGCGAGCCCACGGCAAGGAGATTGTATGACGAAACGAGATGCTTCCCGACTCTCTTTAGCCCATACCGTGTTTGCGGTGGGCCTGACCTTTTGTTTCTTGACCGCGGCCCACTCCCAAACTATCGATGACCTGCTAGCCTCGGCGAAGGCCGGCGACGCTACGGCACAAAACAATCTAGGTGTAATGTACGTTAAAGGGGACGGCGTAAAACAAGATGCCAAAAAGGCCGCAACCTGGTTTCGACGCGCTGCAGAACAAAAACACCTGGGGTCACAATTCAATCTAGGGATGCTCTACCTCGCCGGAAAAAACCGCGAGAAAGCCCACAAGCACGCCGCCAAATGGTTTCAACGCGCCGCGGAAAACGGTCACACCAAGGCTCAATTCAGGCTTGGCATGTTGTATGTCCAAGGGTCGGGAGTTGCGCAGGACTACGCCACCGCCGCGCTCTGGCTAAGAAGCGCTGCCGACGAACGACATGCAGAAGCCCAGTACAATCTCGGAGTGTTATATGACAATGCCTACGGTCTCGAACAAGACTACACGAAGGCCAGAGGCTGGTATTTACAGGCGGCCGATCAGGGTCACATGGGCGCGTTATTCAATTTAGGGACAATATATTTTACTGGGCGCGGCACCGACCAGGACGACGCTGAGGCAGCCAGCTGGTTCCGCCAGGCCGCGGAAAGGGGACACGCCGGTGCCCAATATAACCTCGGAGCAATGTACCTTGAAGGCCGTGGCGTAGCAGAAGATCG
>CAZSWX010000044.1:3823-9900 GCA_964610865.1 uncultured Enterobacteriaceae bacterium | reverse complement strand
GGAAATGAGGAACAGACCACACGAAGTACGCGAGGTACCATACCATGGCAACCAAGGCTAATTAATGAGTTTTTCATAGGTCACTGAACCACGTGCCCGGTCACCAGGTACATCATAATAAGTTTGCAAGACGGTCTGCGAATCCTTCGAAAGGGAATACCCCGCAGCTTCGAGCATCCGCCGGGCCTTATAATTGCCCTCGTACGTTCCCACAATAATCCGACGCGTTCCTTCGACGGTTCCCTCTAAGTGTTCCCGAAGTAATGACCCAATTCCCTCTTGCTGGTGCTCTACTAAAACGTAAGCGTGCCGCAAAAGTGCCACGCCTTTCAGATACTCGAGGCCCATGACACCAACAAGCTTTCCCGTGGCAAAAGCACCAAACCACGTTAATCGTCCAGCTTCCGCTGACCATTCTTCAACTGTCATTTCAGGGTCATGATACTCACCAGCAGGCAGAAACTCTTTGTACCAACGCGCTGCCACATTTATAACAGCACACGCGCCTTCGCTATCATCATCATCTAATTGTCTTACTAAAATGGCTCCCGACGGGTCACCCATTCTTCGCACCTACCCTTCTTGATAGCTTATTCGGTAGATAACACCTGCTTTATCATCCGAAACTAAGAGTGCGCCGTCCGGCATCACCAAAACATCCACCGGACGCCCATGCACGCCCTCTTTGTCTAGCCACCCCTCCGCAAATACCCGGTATTCCTTCCCCTGCTGAGATTCTAATCGAACGGTTGTAATTCGGTAACCGATAGGTTCGGTACGATTCCACGAACCATGCTCGGCGATAAATACCTGTCCTTGGTAGGCAAGCGGGAACATCGACCCCGTGTAGAACCTCATGCCTAGCGGCGCAACGTGCGGACCTAACTCCTGTGCTGGAGGGACAAAGTCTGTGCACCTCGTCGCTTGTCCGTGTGTCGGATCAAGGATGTCTACTCCGTGGCAATAGGGGAAGCCAAAATGTAGGCCTGCCTTCGGCGCATGATTAAGCTCGCAGGGTGGAGCATCATCGCCGAGCCAGTCTCTGCCATTGTCCGTAAACCACATTTCTTTGCTCTCAGGGTGCCAATCAAACCCGACGGAATTTCTTACGCCGTGAGCGAATATCTGAGCGTCAGCCCTATCCAAATCGAGGCGAAGAATCGAACCATACCTATTGTCACTCTTTTCACACACGTTGCACGGCGCACCAACCGGCACATACAATGCACCATCCGGCCCGAATGAAATGAACTTCCAACCATGCCATCGGTCACTCGGTAGTTTGTCATAAACGACAACGGGGTCTGGCGGGGCATCCAACTGCGATTCAATGTCATCAAACTTGAGGATCCGATTAAGGGCACCGACATATAGCGCGCCGTCGCGGAACGCGACGCCGCTTGGCATTTGTAGTCCCTTAATAATAGTCAACGTTTTCTCGCCAACCTGGTCCTTATCTGCGTCAACGACGGCATAGACACTCCCCTCACGCGTCCCAACAAATACGATCCCCTCCCGCCCAATTGCCAGAGACCGGGCACCTGACACATTATCGGCGTACAAAGCGGCTTTGAACCCAGAGGGCAACTGAAGAAACGAAGGCGGCGAACTAGCCACAAGCCAGATATAAAGAATGGTCAGTCCCAAGCTTTTGCACCAATATGTAACAAACGCAGGCCACACAACGCGCCCGAGACCTATATTATTCGTGTCGCACACAGAACGCCTGGGAAAGCTTCGTTCCACCTGCCCCCCTCGTACTCGAGTTATTACTCAGCTAAATTCGTCACGTCCTCTTTCACGGCTTTAAGGACTCCGGTATTGTCGCACGCTTTTCCACAAAAGACACCACCGACTAAACGGGGATCACCGACTGACACGGTGGCGGCTCCGTCAAGAATCGATCGTCAATCCGAATCGATCACGCCCCAATTTCCGACCCCATATTTCTGGTTTCTAGCGGGCACCGGGACTTGGTTCATGGCAATGGGCATGCAAGGAGTACTTTTCTCCTGGCTGGTTGTCGGTGTACTGCGCGCGGAAGCACAGTGGGTTGGCATCACGCAAAGCACGATGATGCTCCCATCAGTCCTTTTGACGCTTCTCGGAGGCGCAATCGCCGACCGCTACGACAACCGCCTACTTCTGGTAATCCTTCATGTATCTTCCGGGTTCCTTACCCTTGGCCTACTCACTATAGTCACCATGGGGCACCTCTCGATGGGATCTCTTCTGATCTACGCGGCCTGCATGGGAACTGTGCAGGCCTTCGTGATGCCTGCCCGGGACGCCCAACTCTCCCAAGTCGCAGGTGCGAATATGCTCCGCTCCGTCACCGGCATGACAATGACTCAGTGGAGCATGCAAGTCCTCGGCTCGATGGCTGCCGCCTCGGCGCGCTGGTTTGGAACAATCCCAACTTTAGGCGCACAAAGTCTCATCCTCTTTGCCGGCGTGTGGCCTGCCCGACGCATGCCACAATCTCGCGACCGATCTTCCAACTCAACCCTGCGCTTCTCAGATGTCACAGAGGGGGTACGAGAGGTAATCCGTTCGTCTGCTTTACTGCCTACTTTATTACTCGCGATAACGGTAGGAGTTTTTTTTATCGGCCCATTTGTTGTCGTGCTTCCACTACTCGTGAGAGACTTCTACAATGGTGGTGTAGACCAGCTGGCTCTCCTCAACATGGCATTCCCCATTGGCACCATTATCGGTTCTCTGGCCATCCTATGGTTCGGCGGGATCCGACAACGCGGGCGGGCCCAGGTTGTAGCACTTCTTCTCGGTGCTGCTTTTCTATTCCTGCTGTCGCGGGGGCTACCATTTGGGGCCGCGCTAGCGACCGTAACGGGCTGGGGGATAACGGCAGCGGTGTTTATCAACGCAGGGAGAACGATTTACCAGGAACAGGCGAGTGAAGAGAATAGAGCCCGAGTTTTATCTGTCTACACCATAGGCTTTATGGGAGCAGCCGGCCTCCTTGGCGCCCCATTAAGTGGGTTCCTGGTTGCGCAGGTTGGGCCGCTCGATGCATGCGTTTTTGCGAGTCTTGCGATGGCAGTCGCAGTGGGGGGTGTCTTTAGCTTCACAAAAATCCGAC
Organism: uncultured Enterobacteriaceae bacterium; assembly: GCA_964610865.1. GTDB lineage: Bacteria > Desulfobacterota > Binatia > Bin18 > Bin18 > Bin18. Next base: position 6,797 of record CAZSWX010000044.1, on the reverse strand, counting down.
ACGTACGCTAACGCACGCCGCCGTAGCCCTACATCAAACCTCAACGGCCCATTTCCGACAGCGCGTTCGTAGTATGCGAATCGGGATCCACGCCCCGGACGCTGGCTTCGTTAAAATAAGCCTCCCCTTCCCAACCGGAGGGACCGACCTCGCTCGAGGGTATTTCCGCAACGGTTGCATACATATTTTTAAAATCGACCATTACAATATTCGGCACGAACAACTGTTCTTCATCGTATCCGTACTTTGCTCCGCGTGTGGGATTAGAAGGATACGCGGGATGAGGTTTTTTGGTGGCGAAAGCGCAATGCAACAGTCCCTTACGCAGCTCACCGTCAGTGTCATACATTTCCGCAAGGCCGACCCCGTAGGTCTCCTGGTCGACGTACAGGACACGTTTCGAAAATGCATAGTTCCTCATTCGCTTAAGAGGCACTGCTTCCACGACCCACACTCTTCTTTTTTCCCATGTAACGCAGGGAAGCGCTGCCAGCATACCCGCACTCTTGTCCCTTTGCGCACACCACTGAGTCGGATCGCCGTAGCGGCCACTATGGAACACTCCCAAAATGTCTTTCTCGGCAATTACCCGAAAGTCCCAGCTACCGATTTTCGCGTTGAATCCATAAAAAGAGTCCAGGTCATAGTCAGAGCCCCAGATACTTGCACTGCGGTCTGCTACGCTAATACGACGGACTTTCCTGTAAAGGGGTGAATACACGTATGTGTCATCCGGGGCACTTGACGGAATATACCTGAACTCAAGCACCGCGAGTCCTTTGTGCCGATTAGGCAAGATCAAAGGACCCCACATGTGTGTATGCCGAACGGCAGGGTTGTGGGGGATGACGGGCTTAGGATCATGGTACAACCGCCCGGTCCACATGACGCGCCGCCACGAATTTTCAAACGACTGGTCGACGTTCCCGGCGCTGTCTAAAAGATGAGCCACGTAACTAGCTCCGATGTTATCGGTACTGTATGGAGGTTGCGAATGATTCCACATGATTTTGTAACCGGCCAAGGCGTCATTGGTATCTATGATGGGGAACGGCGCGCCCGCTATATAGTTAGAAATATCCCTTCCGTCCGCTGAGATCACAACCTGGCCAGCATAACGTTCGGTCGCGTCCTTGTAGGCCCGAGGCCATACATATGGTCGCTCCTTTTTCACCGTCAATGTCATGCCCTGCTCCACCATCCAACGAGTGGTCGGTGTGAGTAGCGTATCATCGACGATCCCCTCCGCCGCAGACGCGGAATCACCAGTGCGCCCCTGTGCTGCCGCCGGTGAAAAACCGTAGAGAGAGGAAACAGTAAACAAGAATAGCGCCACATGACAAACAAATTTACCCACGATTTTCTCCTTGCCTGTTTAATTCTAGTGTCCCTCGGGGCCAGGGCGCCCTTTACCGAAGCCGCTGTTCTCTGATTTTCTTTGCCGTGTGCCCTTGAAAATCCGATATTTGCATATATTGTTTCTCCAGACCAGTGAACCACATTTCCGATGATGGAAAGGAATGGCGATGAAACTATACGACTGTCAGGTGGCTCCGAATCCCCGTCGGGTCCGCGTGTTTTTGGCGGAGAAGGGGCTAGATATTCCAAAGACTGAGGTTAGCATCATAGATGGAGACAACCTTAAGCCGGAATACCTAAAAGTTAACCCTCGAGGATTGCTCCCGGTGCTCGAACTCGATGACGGCAACCGAATAGACGAGACAATAGCCATATGTAGATACATCGAAGAGACTCATCCCGAACCCAATCTCATGGGACGCGACGCGCTAGAGAAAGCGCAAATCGAGTCCTGGCAAAGACGAATGGAATTTGACGGTCTTAACCCCACTGGAGAAATGTTTCGTAATTCCTTCGAAGCCTTCAAGAACCGAGGCCTTCCCGGTTTACAAAACGTCAAAGCCATTCCCGAACTTGCCTCACGCGGCAGAGCCGGGGTTAACCGCTTCTACGAACGACTAGAGACGCGGTTAGCCGATTCCGCATATGTCGCCGGGGACCGGTTCTCTATAGCCGATATTACGGGACTTTGCGTCGTGGATTTTGCAAGCTTTGCAAAGCTCAACATCCCTGAAAACAATAGCCACACCCGCCGCTGGCACGAGAAGATCTCCTCCAGACCGAGTGCATCGGTCTAGGAGACTATACCTTAATTTACGGATCTGAACCGAAACGACTTTTGAGAAGGAATATTTCCTCTGTTCATCCGCCGTTTTTACGTCCACGTGTCCATGGAGAAAGTCTCCGGTAATGGTGCGAACATGACCCGGGCAGAACCGTTGACCGTGCGAGTTTTATGGCCCTGCCCGGTTACATCGGCGGCAATAAATGCCTCACCGGCACCCCAAGATCGCACTTGCCGGTCCGTAGTCGTCACCTCCAACGTTCCCGCAAGGACGACAACGATTTGCCGTGCGGGCGCCTGGTGCCAGTCCTGGTCGAGTCCCTCCGGCAGATCAACAAAGCACACAGCTGGCGATTCATACGTATTCGAAAGATGCAAGGTATGACCCTCAGCGTCTTCTCGCTCATTATTTATCGGGATATCAATTTCCTCGAACCTTGACCCTCCCGCCGAGGTTGCTACAAAACTCGTGATCTTCATGTGCTCTCCTTTTTATTCGAGTTAATCATCTCATGACTGAGTCGACGAACCAAGAAGTCACTCCTTCTTCGTCCTACACCCGACGCCAGGCAGCCGGTCTCTTCACCGGTCTCTTCACTTTATTATTCGTTCTGTGGGCGCCGGCCCCGGAGGGCATGGCCGAGCAGGCATGGATTACTGCCGGTATAGTCGGACTAATGGCCGCCTGGTGGATTAGTGAGGCCACTCACATCACCGTCACCGCGTTAGTCCCCTTGGTCTTATTCCCGGCGTTGAATATTCTTAGCGCCCAAGACGTATCAACTGCATATGCTGACCACATAGTCTTCCTCTTCTTCGGGGCATTTTTTA
>CAZSWX010000044.1:0-3723 GCA_964610865.1 uncultured Enterobacteriaceae bacterium | reverse complement strand
GTATCAACTGCATATGCTGACCACATAGTCTTCCTCTTCTTCGGGGCATTTTTTATCGCTATTGCGATGGAAAAATGGGAACTTCACCGTCGCGTAGCCCTGCTGATTCTGGCCAAAATTGGTCGTTCACCACAGCTGTTGATTCTTGGGTTTTTGGCCACTACTGCACTTTTATCCATGTGGGTGTCCAACACGGCGTCGACCATCATCATGTTGCCCATTGCCCTCGCGGTTCTCAAGCATGCAGATTCTCAAGGCTATGATACAAGCCGGGGGTTTGGCATAGCACTCATGCTGGGACTGGCGTATTCCGCCTCGATCGGCGGTCTCGGAACGCCCGTCGGAACCCCACCCAACGTTGTTTTCATGGGCGCTTTTACTAAACTGTTTCCCAATGCACCGGATATCGGGTTTTTCCACTGGATGGTGTTTGGGGTTCCCACAGCCGCTCTGATGGTGGGTTTTACCTGGTTCTATCTCGTCTACGTCTACTTTCGTGTGAGTGGAGAAAATTGGCGGGACGACCGAACGTTTCTAAAAGAACAGCTGAAAGCACTTGGCAAGATGGGTATAGGAGAGCGTCGAGTCTTAATCATTTCTACCTCCACCGCGCTTCTTTGGATTTTCCGTAAAAACATCGATTTCGGTGGGTTCTCAGTTCCAGGTTGGACGCAGATTTTTCCACATCCAGAACACATACAGGACTCCACAGTCGCAATATTGTCAGCCATTTTGCTTTTTTTGATTCCCTCAAAAGAGCCCAAAAGCGAGTTTCTTCTAACTTGGGAGGATACCAGTAAGATACCGTGGGGCATTCTGGTCTTGCTTGGCGGTAGTCTAGCATTAGCGGAGGGGGTAGGCCGTTCTGGCTTGGCCGACTGGGCCGGCTCACAGCTTGGGTTTCTGCACGGTGTTCCCGCGTTTCCCGCTATACTATCGGTATGTGTGCTAATGGCCCTGCTGACGCAGTTCACAAGCAACACCGCATCGACGACACTCGTGATGCCGGTCTTGGCCGCAACGGCACGCGGGCTTGACGTGGACCCGCTTCTCCTAATGCTTCCCGCAACATTCGCCGCATCGTTCGCTTTTATGCTTCCGACAGCCACTGCGCCCAACGCGATAATTTTTGCAAGCGGACATGTCACATTGCCACAAATGTTTTTCGCCGGGCTCGGTCTTAACATTGTTAGTATCTTTGTCCTGGCCGGGCTCCTATACCTGATAGGTATTCCTGCCTTCGGAATAGTCCTGGAAGGAATGCCCGAATGGGCGCAACATTAGATGCAACTTTCAATCGCGCAACGCATCAACGGCTTTCCCTGGAAAAGAATAGAAGAGTCCCTTTGGCAAGAGGGTTACTCGAAGATCCCACGGTTGCTAGAAAGAGAAGACACCGACGCGCTCATCGGCTTGTACCGCCAACCAACACACTTTCGAAAGAGCGTAAACATGGAACGCCACCGTTTTGGCGTGGGCGATTACCAGTATTTTACTGAACCCCTTCCTCCGTTGGTCAAACAGATTAGGACACAAACTTACTCCCATCTCGTCAACATTGGGAGAGCGTGGCAGAAGGCACTCGGAAGGCCACAGAATTCGATTCCTGAGACGATGCCACAATTTCTATCGTTGTGTGCAGCTCACGGTCAGGACCGCCCTACCCCACTCCTGCTACATTACCGGGAGAATGGATACAATTGTTTACACCAGGACGTATATGGACCGATCGCATTTCCGTTCCAATTAGTGGTCGGTCTCGGCAGACCTGAGATTGATTATACGGGCGGCGAATTTATACTGGTGGACCAACGTGCACGACAACAAGCACGAGCAAGAATGATCGTACTTGAACAGGGTGAGGGGATAATATTCTCTAATCAAACCCGACCGGTCAGAGGAAAGCGCGGATACGTTCATGCAAAAGTTAGACACGGTACAAGTACAATTCACTCTGGCGAACGGTACACGTTAGGTATCATTTTTCACAATGCCGAATCCTGAGCAACCGTGATATCTGGCTTCACCGTCCCATCTGTTATATATATCAACGCGTACGTTTTGTGCCGGATGATTTAAGCGTAAGCGGTGTTGCAACGGTTGGAGCTTCGACCAAAGCTTACGGACTAGGGCCGACGAACACCAGCCACTCACCTTCGTGGGAGCGGCTGATACCGACGCAACGACCAGGGAAGCATATTACAATGTTTCCATTCTCTCACGCATAGGAAGACTTATGATTCTGTTGCTTTTCTTTCTTTCTGGATTCACCGCGCTAGCTTACGAAGTAGTATGGCAAAGGCTCCTTCATGTTGTATTCGGCCTTTCTGTGTACGCCGTGGCAGTAGTGACGGCCTCGTTCATGCTTGGCTTAGCTATCGGATATGTCGTCGGCCAAAGCCGGGCCCTATCGCGTTATCACCCTTTCGCCTTGTACGGTACGATCGAGGGCCTTATCGGACTTTTCGCTCTCGCATTCCCGACGCTCCTTAATGCTCTGGATGTCGTGTACCGCGCGTCGGGCGGCAACCCCATAATCCAACTCGTCCTGGTCTTTCTCATTTTGTCCGTACCCGCGACGATGATGGGGATTACTCTCCCCACTCTCGCAAGGTACTTCACGACCGCCGGACTTGTTGGTCGCAAAATTGGTCTACTCTACGCTATTAATACGGCCGGTGCCGTTCTGGGAGCCTTTTTTACAGGCGTATTCTTCATTCGACACTACGGCGTGCATCACACAACGATGTTAATCACGGCCGTGAATTTCTTAATTTGTCTAGTCTCCTTAATACAACCACGCCGTACCATAAAAAATGCAGCTACTGGAGAACCCGATTCCAGAAGTCTGGTGACCAAAACTACTTCATTTTTTGGAGGTCTCGGGTCACCAAGCTTCCTATTCTTTCCTTTCATGACGGGTTTCGCAGCCTTAGCGCTACAAGTCATCTGGGTCCGTATTCTCGTTTGTGTCGTCTCCAACAACACCTACTCCTTCTCAATCGTTCTATCTTCAATCCTCGGTGGACTGGCCATCGGCTCTTCTATCTATGCGGTGTGTGGTCCCAGTGGTAAAAGCCGGGGTGCAAAAGCCCTCACATTTGCGCTAGTACAAGCCGTCGCCGCGACAGCTATCTTGATTTCCTTGGATTTTTTCAACGAGTTGCACTCGATCACTCTTGATCTGAGCCGACAGATCGCCGGAAATCATTGGTTAGCGCTCGGTCTTCTCCGGCTTGCGGCTGCAGGAATGCTCACAATCATACCCACCATTGCCTCAGGATTCGTCACACCATTGCTAGTCGACCTCTACCGTGACCGTGCGAACGGGTCCCCCGAAACGGCGGCCGGTATCGTGTTTTCCGCGAACACACTCGGAGCCGTCACTGGTGCACTTGTGGGCGGCTTCGCGTTGATCCCGACCGTTGGGTTAAGTGGAGGTATGATCACCGTTGCACTCCTCACCGCTTTCACGGGCATCTTGTTATTAATACTGACGGCCGGCATCGGCCGAATTTGTCTCTTTTCGGGAGCCACCGCAACAGCAGTCGTTTTGGCCGCTACGTTCCTCCTTCCAAAAGAGCTGTATTTGATGAAATGGTATGACCGATTCCAGAACGTTGAAGGAGAGTTACTGTTTTATAGCGAGGGGTCGGCCGGGACAGTAGCCGTTTTCCAGGTCGGGGACATCAAAGAGTTAGTCATCAATTGTATCGAAGAAGT
>CAZSWX010000043.1:0-9981 GCA_964610865.1 uncultured Enterobacteriaceae bacterium | reverse complement strand
TCGCATGAAGACTGCGGGAGGTCGCGCAGTTATAAAACGCAGACGCACAAAAGGACGAAAACTTCTCTGTGTGCGAATCCCTCCAAAACCGTCTCGGGGCTGATATCGGCCGGGGGTAAAAGCGATTTCCCCAAGTCGGCACGTCTGCTTGCTCGTAAGGATTTTCTTGCTATTCAAAAGCGAGGTAAGCGGTGTCACAGCCGGCACTTCGTCATCATAACGTCGCGCTCCGGGAACGGTCGGCCACGGCTAGGAATCACTGCTTCCCGAAAATTCGGCAATGCTATAGCCCGCAATAAACTAAAAAGACGATTACGCGAGATTTTCAGACTACAGCAGGAGAAATTAGAGACCGGTTGTGATATCCTCATTATTCCGAAATTTAAGGCGCGATACTTGTCCTTTGCCCAAACACGAAACGAGTTAGAAAGGTTTCTTCCTTTTGCAAAACCTACGAAGTGAAAGTAGTTGCCCTTTTTGGATTCCGACGACTACAGTCTTAGTGCGGACTTCCCGGCTCATTTTAATTGCAGCCATCAAAGGTTACCGCTATCTAATATCTCCCCTTCTTGGTGCGTCGTGTCGTTTTTACCCCAGTTGTTCGCAGTACGCCCTCACCGCACTGAAAGAACATGGGATAGGGAAGGGTTTGTTCCTGACTCTCAAGCGATTACTCAGGTGCCAACCGTGGGCTCGTGGTGGTGTTGACTTTGTCCCGAAATGACACGTCTAAAAATTAAATAACAAAATGGATAATAAAAGCCTCCTGGCAATAGTCCTGTGCGTTGTAATTCTGGTAGGTTACCAAGCACTCATCTCTTTCCTTTACCCGGCACCGGATGGGACCACAATCATAGAAAATAACCGCCGCGATGTATTCCCTGAGGATACACGGCCAAGCCCAAATCAGGGGACGCGACCCCCTCAGCGTGAGACCGGTACACCGCCTTCATCAGGAATTGCGACAACGGTACCTCCGATGGAGGATCCCCGATCAAGGGAAATTTCGGTAGAAACAGAAACTTATATTGCCAAATTTACCAGTGCCGGCGGTCGACTAAAAAGCTTCCGACTTAAAAATTACCCAGTCACTCTTGACCCCGATAGTCCCCTGTTGGAGATGGTCCGGGAGGGTACATACGGCGAACTCCCCTTCGCTTTAAATTTGCGGACCCGCGAGCAAACCATGACAGATACAACGGTATCGTACGCCGCAAGTCATGAAACCGATGCGATTGTTGTCAGCAATGGCGACCAAAAAGAATTACTTTTTCAGGGTAAACACGCAAATGGAGCGACAATTCTAAAGAAATATACCTTTTTCGGTAACGGATATGGGCTAAAACTCGCCGTTAGTGTCAAGAACCTGCCCTTTAGAGCCTCCACCATTTCCTTATCGTGGCTCGAGGGTGCTCGGCCCGAAGCTATGTCAAGTTACTATGAGGTTTACGGGCCTGCCGCATTAATCGATCGTTCCTTCGAATATGAAAATGCGTCAGATTGGGAGCCTGGGGATTCATACGGACCAGGAAATATCCGTTGGGCAGGGTTCACAAATAGTTACTTTATAGCGGCTATGATGCCCGACCAAGAAGAAGGGGATCATAACAGGAATAAAAACCAACTGTTTTTTTCGGAAAGTGACGGTACCCTTGATACGAATTTATCAGTACCTTGGCATAACGATTCTTCCTCGTATACCCTGTATTTAGGACCGAAAGAAACGACGGCGCTTAATGCGATCGACCCGTCCCTGGATCGCGCGATCGACTTTGGTTGGTCTCATTTCATAGCGCGCCCTCTCGTTTCTTTGCTGAGAGTCCTGTTCGAGGCAACCGGCAACTATGGCACGTCAATAATTCTCCTAACTGTCCTTGTGAAGCTTGTGTTTTTTCCTCTAAGCAATAAAAGCTTTAAGTCTATGTCTGCTATGAAAAAATTACAGCCGCAAATGGAACAACTACGTGAACAACACAAGGACGATAAGCAAAAATTAAACCAGGAAATGATGGAGCTGTACAAGCGATATCAAGTTAACCCGCTAGGTGGGTGCCTGCCGATGTTGGTCCAATTGCCTGTGTTTATAGGTCTGTATCAGGGTCTACTTTATGCGATAGAGTTACGGCAGGCACCCTTTTTTGGTTGGATCATCGATCTATCTCAGCCCGATAGGCTTGGTTCCATCCCCATACCATTTGTCGAGCCGTCAGGTGTCCCCATACTAACACTGCTCATGGGCGGTTCAATGGTCATACAGCAGATGATGACCCCCAGTACAGGCGATCCCATGCAGCAGAAAATGATGTTGTTGATGCCGGTTATTTTCACAGTTATGTTCATTAATTTTCCAGCGGGGTTAGTTCTCTACTGGCTGATCAACAACGTATTGAGTGTCGCCCAGCAACATTGGTACAACAAAGCGCACGGGTAATAAAAAGGGGTATGAAGTAATGAGTGCTGTTGAAGCTGAAGGTTCGACTATAGACGAGGCGGTGCATTCTGCCTTAAAAGAGCTTGGCGTCGAAAGAGACAACGTAGAAATAGAAGTAATAAAGCAGCCAACCCGGGGATTTCTCGGCATAGGCAGTAGAAAAGCGCGAGTTCGGGCAACATTGAGAAAGCCCGTGTCATTCGCCGACAGCGAATCGCGCTCAGGTAGACGGAACGTACCGAAAAGAAGTGAGCCACGGAGGACGCAACGCCGCAGTTTTAAAAGGGATACCGATACGCTGCCCGCTCCCGTCTCGAAAGAGACCGCTGAAAAGGCTTGTGGGATATTGTCAGAAACACTCCGTCTTATGAAATTGGAAGTACCTGTTTCAACGACAGTACATGAAAACGAGCCAGTGGTGAACTTAGACGATACACTCGACGGACTCCTCATCGGCAGAAAGGGACAAACTCTTGACGCGCTTGAGTATTTGATCAATCGCATGATTTCGCAAGGTGAGGACGAAGTACATTTGACCATAGATGCGGAGGGGTACAGGGACAGAAGGAGACAAAGTCTGGAGAGTCTAGCGTTACGACTGTCAGAGCGAGCTAAAAGAAGAAAAAAGACGGTTACCCTCAACGCATTGACCCCACGTGACAGACGCGTAGTACACCTTATATTGGAGGAAGACCCGTTGGTATCCACCAGAAGTGTGGGCAGGGGCCACTTCCGGCGCCTGTCAATTGTTCCAGAAGGCGTACCAGATAGCCGAAGAGAATCGACTAAAGATAGTCGGAACGTGCGTTGATTCCGGCGGACAAAGGGTAGTGTACAAAAACGACACAATAGCAGCGCTAGCCACGCCACGGGGCACAGGAGGAATATCCATAGTACGAATTAGTGGGCCTCTGGCTAGCACCGCCACCCAAAAGTTAATAGATCCTAAGTATAAACACAAGTCACTAATATCGCATAGGTTTTACCTATACGACATCGTAGACCCATCGAGCGGCGAACATCTAGATCGCGCTGGGGTCATTATGATGTACGCCCCAAAGAGTTTCACCGGCGAAGATATAGCGGAGTTTCATCTTCATGGGGGAAATTTTCTAACACGAAGGGTACTAGAGTCCATTATGGACCAGGGGGTACGCCTAGCCGACGCAGGGGAATTTACGAGACGTGCGTTCCTCAACGGTAAAATGGACCTAACTCAAGCAGAAGCCATTTTAGACCTGATAGAAGCAGATAACGCCACGGGATTAAGCCTGGCGTGGCAAGCAATCGCAGGCCGAATCTCCTCGGCTTGCGACGAAATCAGAGCAAACCTCATGCGGGAAACTGCTCACCTCGAGGCTTTCATTGATTTCCCTGAAGAAGACATACCGGAAAAGCACGCAAATGAAATAAAACGCGCGATTACAGGCATAAGGGAAGATATAGACAAGCTTGTCTCGAGTTTTGCGCGAGGGAAAATTTACCGGGATGGGCTAAAAACTGTAATTCTTGGCAAACCGAACGTAGGGAAATCAAGTCTTCTCAATGTACTTAGTGGTGAGGATCGGGCCATTGTGACAGACGTGCCCGGAACAACACGAGACGTTATCGAAGAAACTACTATTTTGCGTGGAATTCCGTTCAGGATAAGCGATACGGCGGGTATACATCCTTCAGGTGACAAAGTCGAGAAGATAGGAGTACAACGAGCCCTAAACGCCTTGAATGGCAGTGAATTAATACTCGCTCTCTTTGACCTGTCGAAACCTTTAGACAAAAAAGACAAAAACATCTGCGGACTTTTGGAACAACGCCCTTTTATCCTCGTCTGCAACAAAACCGACCTGAAACAAGTATGGACCGAAGATCGGCTTTTCGAGGAATTTCGCACACGCGATGTATCCGTGATCAAGGTCTCTACACTCGAGGAGAACGGAATAGACGAATTAGTCGACGAGATGATAGAGAAGACCTTAGGAACCGTTTACACGCACGCCAGAGACTCGGAAGATGATGTAATAATAACAAAGGAACGGCACAAAAATGCCTTGAAAAATGCATCAAAGTACTTAACCACAGCGGAAGCGGGCCTGGATGATGCAATACCACTAGATTTAATCGCGGTTGATTTACGAACAAGCCTCGACCATATTGGAGAGGTGACGGGACACATAAACACAGAAGAAATTTTGGATCTTATTTTTAGTGACTTCTGTATAGGCAAATAAGCGGGCTCCTAAAAAATGGAATACGATGTAATAGTGGTTGGCGCGGGGCACGCCGGGATAGAAGCGGCGCTCGCGTCGTCGCGTCTTGGCTCTAAAACTCTTATGCTCACACTCAATCTGGATCATATAGGTCTTATGTCGTGTAACCCTGCGATCGGCGGTATAGGGAAAAGTCATCTAGTGCGGGAGATCGATGCTCTTGGTGGAGAAATGGCACGCGCCATAGACGAAACAGGAATTCAGTTTCGCGTGCTAAACACACGTAAGGGACCCGCAGTTCGAGCCACCCGAGCCCAGGCAGACAAAGACCAGTATAGAAGACGTATGAAACGTGTGGTAGAGACCACCAGCAATCTGACAGTTAGGCAAGGGGCCGCAGAGCGCTTAATAATAGATGGCACACGGGTAGAGGGCGTCGAGACACAAATCGGAGAAATTTTTCGTGCGAAGACAATTATCTTGACCACCGGTACATTCCTGAAAGGCCTCGTACATGTTGGATTAAAGAGTTTCGCCGCCGGACGGGCGGGAGACTTTTCTGTTCAAGGTCTTAGCTCGCACTTAAAAGATCTCGGATTCACAGTTGGGCGTCTAAAAACCGGAACCTGCCCTCGCTTAGACAAACGAACAATAAATTTTGCTATCTTAGAGCCGCAATTCGGGGATGATCCTGCACCACCAATCTCTTTTTCCACCGAACACATAAAACAAAGTCAGGTTCCTTGCCATATAACCTACACAAACACACTAACCCACGAAATCATTTCGAAAGGTTTAGACAGGTCACCTATTTATACCGGTTCTATACAAAGCAAAGGGCCCCGGTACTGCCCTTCGATCGAGGACAAAATAGTTCGTTTTCCTGAAAAATCGCGGCATCAGATTTTTCTCGAGCCGGAAGGCAAAGATACCGTGGAAGTCTATCCCAACGGGTTATCCACAAGCCTGCCACTTGACGTTCAGACAGACATGGTCCGTTCTATAAGAGGTCTCGAAAAAGCTGAAATAATGCGCCCTGGTTACGCTATAGAGTACGATTACATTGATCCTACGCAACTCACTCAAACTCTAGAAACAAAACCTATCTCAGGCCTATATTGCGCGGGCCAAATTAATGGGACCACCGGATATGAAGAGGCTGCAGCCCAGGGGCTAATAGCTGGCATCAATGCTTCGCTCGCCACAAAAGGGGAGAAAGCTGTCGTTTTACCTAGGGATAAAGCATACATAGGAGTTTTGGTGGATGATTTAGTGACAAAGGGCGTTGGGGGCGAGCCCTACAGAATGTTTACATCGCGCGCCGAGCATCGTCTACTGTTGCGAGAAGACAACGCGGATTTACGACTATCCCCAATAGGACACCGAATAGGCCTTGTTAGCCCTGCTATGGCCGGTCGGGTATCCTCGAAAAAGATTTTGATAGAACAGGAAATTGAGCGCTTGGAAAAAACAACCGTTAAACCGAGCCCTGAATTGAATGCAAAATTAGAGGGGTTCTCTACCCAGCCTATACAATCCCCTACGCCGCTAGCCAAATTGCTTCGCCGCCCAGAAGTTTCTTTCGAGCGCCTTCAGACTATGAGCAAGTCGCCGCATACCCTTTCCGATTCAATCGCTTCAGAAATCAATATCGCCGTGAAGTATTCCGGCTATATAAAAAGACAAGAAGAAAACGTAAAACGCCTCGGCCGAATGGAGACAACAACCATTCCCAAAACCATAGACTACTCAAAGGTTTCAGGTCTTTCCGCCGAGGTACGTGAAAAACTAAGAACACGTTGCCCCAACTCACTAGGGCAGGCCCTTCGAATTCCGGGAGTAACCCCTGCGGCCGTGTCGATATTGGCCATTCATTTAAAAAGTGCCGGGACAGCATAGGTGGCGGAGCGAAGTCCCAGACGCTTGCTAATAGAGGGACTCGAGCTATTAGAGGTTCGCGTCTCGGCGCAACAACTCGAGATTCTCACTAGCTTCATAGAGGAACTGCTTATTTGGTCCCAGGCCTTTAATCTCACCTCCAAAGCAAGTCCTTCGGAAATCATTCGGGAGCACATTCTTGACTCCTCATTCATTGCCGATTTTCTGCCAAAAAACGGCCGGTTCGTCGACTTGGGTAGCGGGGCTGGATTTCCTGGAATCGTTATTGGAGCAATGTGCCCGTCCCGTAAAGTGGTTCTGGTAGAATCTCGAAGAAAAAAAGCGAATTTTTTAAAAGCAGTTCTCCGTAAAATCAAAATTGACAACATTGAAGTCTTTGAAGGCCGCGTTGAATCATTTGCCAAGGCCACCATTTCTGGAGAAAGGTTCGACGTAGCAACGACCAGAGCAACTTGGGGCATTCATCATTTCCTTGTTTTATCCGGACCTTTACTGAAAAACGGAGGACTAGCCGTAACGATGCAGGGTCCTAAGGTGGAAATAAAGGGGGAGTCTTCGGTGGAAAACAGCTTTCACGCGGATTATCAATTTAACAAGGTAAAAAAATATTATTTGCCTTTCACTAACAAAAGACGGTACCTCTTAACTTACAAAAGATGTTTCACGTGAAACATCTCACAACGCGCCTTTTCTCCAAATATTCTTTTCTTCTTGAAAATTGTATGTTACTCAACCTGTGGTGGGCCAAACTATATGCATTGCGAACAGGAAGGGCGGTGTAGGAAAAACAACCACCGCGATAAACCTATCGGCATCTTTAGCAATAGCGGGGTTCAAAACCCTCGTAATAGATTGCGATCCCCAAGGCAATGCAACGAGTGGTCTCGGCATACGGGATACTGAATCGCGCCCGACCCTATACCAATTGCTTCTGGGGGAGTGCTCTCACGAAGAAGCGATACGAGAGACAACACTGTCCAACTTAGAGCTTATCCCCTCGAATCAGGATCTTATCGGCGCAGAAGTGGAACTGCTGCAAAACGAGTCCCGAGAATACATACTCCGCGAGACCATCCGCCGCTGCGGCGCTAAATACAAATACATTATCCTGGATTGTCCACCGTCACTAGGCTTGTTGACGCTTAACTCTCTAGCCGCGGCGACTAGTGTTCTTATACCCGTACAATGCGAGTACTATGCCCTAGAGGGATTGAAATCTGTCCTCGAAACTCTTGATATTGTAAAACAGAATTTGAATCCCGACCTCCGAATAGAGGGATTCTTATTGACTATGTTTGATCCGCGAAATCGATTGTGCCACCAAGTCGCGGAAGAGATAAGGGATTATTTTCGAACAGACGTTTTTGAAGCTGTGATTCCGCGCAACGTTCGTTTGAGTGAGTGCCCGAGCCATGGACTTCCTATTATTCTTTATGATCCGTCATGCCGTGGTGCGAAAAGTTATTCGGCCCTTGCTGCGGAAATAGCAAACAAAGAAACCGGGATAGGCTTCGATAGGATTTCATCAGCAAACACAAAAGGAGGCGGTGAATTATGAACGAAAGCGCGCAGGGCTCAAAACGGCGTTCACTAGGTCGGGGGTTACAGGCACTCATCCCAAAAGGAATAAACCTCAACGAGCCAACGGAGCGGCGCGTAGCTATCCGCGATATTCGACCCAATCCGCAACAACCGAGGAGCAACTTTAACGAGGAAAAGATAGTGGAACTATCTGAGTCAATAAAGAATCAAGGCGTACTCCAGCCTCTAGTGGTACGTCAATTAACCGACGGGTACCAACTAATAGTCGGAGAGAGGCGCTTTCGAGCCGCTAAGCGTGCCGGTTTAGACACAATACCAGTAATTATCAAAGACGTCAGCGACAAAGAGAGCCTAGAGTTAGCCCTCGTAGAGAACATTCAGAGAGAGGAACTAACCCCTATCGAAGAAGCATTAGCATACAGAAAATTAATGAATGGCTCTGGGTTTACTCAGGACCAGGTCGCGCGACGTGTGGGCAAAAGTCGCCCTTTAGTTGCCAATTTGCTTCGCATTTTGAGTTTGCCGCAACAAATTCAGGAACTAGTGAACAAGGGCGGCATCTCTGTCGGCCATGCCCGTGCTCTGCTGGCAATCAATACCCCAGATGAACAACTACACCTGGCACGCAGGATAGAAAGCGAACAACTTTCCGTTCGAGAGACTGAAGAAATCGTCAATATCACAAAGGTAGCTCCTAAAAGAGAGCGACCCGCTACCGAGGCAACGGAAAGCGTAGAAAAGGCGAACATATTTCTTGCAGCGCTCGAGGAGGATCTCGTTCGTGGGCTGGGAACGAAAGTAAAAATTCGCCGCAGAGGACACCGGGGAAGAATTGAGATAGACTTTTATTCAGACCAGGAACTAGAGGGGCTTGTGCAGCGCCTAAAAGGATGAAAAGAAGGTCGGGACCAATTTGAGTTTTTGGAACTGGGCCGCTTATACAGGGTACTATCTTCTTCGATATTTTTCCACGTTCCGAATGAACAGAACTACGGAGACACGTTCAGGTGCTTTCTTTTCCTCCCGATTGGACATTTCTCGCCCAGATTATAATCTTTGTAATAGTCTGGACCTGTTTGCGAAAACTTTTATTCGAACCAAATCTGTCGGTACTCCGCACGCGACAACAACGAACAACTGGCGCGACGAATGACGCGGCGGCCGTAAATACTGAGGCAGTCACACTCGACAATCAATATAAAGAATCCCTATCAGCTGCACGCGCGGAAGCACGGTCGCGAGTAGAAGCCATTTACAAGGACGCCGAGGACCAAGCAAAGTCTGTCGTCGACGCTGCTAGAAAAGATGCCGAGCTATCCTTCCTTCGAATTCGTGGTACCCTCCGTGAGGAGACCGAGCAGACACAAAACACTCTCCGCCAGCAAGTGGATGAATTTGCACGAGAGATCAGTGAAAAGTTATTAGAAAGACCCATACCCAAGCCATGACGAAGTTTTCGCCAGCCGCATTTCTACTATCCGTTATCAGTTTCATTTTCTTCTTCACTGATCCAGCCGTTTCCGCGCAGGACACACACGGTGATCACGGGGCCAGTTCGTTACTAACCTTAGCATTCTTTACGGTGAATTTTATTCTCTTTGCCCTCTTGATTCGCAAATTCACCGGCCAACTTATAAAAAAGAAACTTCGAGAACGGCGCGCCACTATTGTCAAAGCACTCGACGAAGCCGAAGCCGCACGGGTAGCGGCCGAAAAACTGAAAGCCGAATATGCCCAACGCCTCACCAGCCTTTCTACCGAAGAAGAAGCCCTTCGGAATCAGGCAGTTGAAGCTGCCGAACGAGAGCGGCGGCGCTTAATGACCGAAGCCACAGCTTTCGCGGCCCGTGCTAAACAGGAGGCCGAGCTTATCGCGCAGCGAGAGGTGGAAGAGGCTCGCCT